>JAFGTN010000323.1 GCA_016934075.1 Pirellulales bacterium | reverse complement strand
CGTTTCCTGGATTTGGGTGCAAGTCAGCAAAGCGTGAGGATTACCGGTTCGATGAAATACGACGGGGCTGAAACCGACCGTGGCAATGCCAAGACGGTTCGCTTACGAAAGCTTGCCGGCATTTCCGACGACGATGTTGTATTCCTGGCCGGCAGCACACAGGAGCCCGAGGAGGCGATGGCGCTGGATATTTACCGTCGGTTGAGCGAACAATGGCCACGGCTGCGATTGGTGATCGTGCCCCGGCATCCTGAGCGTTTCGATTTGGTGGCGCGACACCTGGACTCCTCGGGCGTGGCCTGGCAGCGTCGCACGCTCCTGAACGAGGAGCCACTTGACAACACTGACCACCAGGCAGCCGGCGGCAACCATCAAAACGCTCGGGTGTTACTAATAGACGAAGTGGGCGAACTTGGTGCATGGTGGGGTACATCTCAGATAGCTTTTGTGGGGGGAAGTTTCGGAAATCGCGGTGGTCAAAACATGATCGAACCGGCCGCATATGGCGCGGCGGTATCTTTTGGGCCCAACACGCGAAATTTTCGCGATATCGTGACCGCGATACTCGCACGAAACGCCGCAGTGGTTGTAGAAGACGCCGCGGTATTGGAGCAGTTTGTGCGGCGCTGTCTCGAAGATCCCGGTTATGCGGGAGCTTTAGGGGGAAGAGCCAAGGAGTTTGTAGCAGAGCAGCTTGGTGCCACGCAACGAACTGTCGAGCTACTGGGCGACCTATTTTCGGCCTTAGGGGAGAAAGAAACACCTCGAAAGGGGCTAAATGCCGCATAGGGGCAGTTGATAAATAATTTTCCGGTTTACCGCAATGTGGGTGGCTGGAGCAAAGCGCGGCATGCCCAATTATTTCGCCATTTGGGATATGCTACGCATTACCCACTGCCACTTAATAAAGTAAGTTATTTACTGGTTGCCCCTTAGAACAAGCTTGTAAGTCGGATTATTACCCGGACTACTGATGAAAAGGGGGCCAAACGCCGCCGTGGACTGGTTGCTAGGCGGTGCTGATAGCGCCTATAATGATGCGTTTGATTTACGAATTGTGTCGATCTCGATAGAGATATTGTTTGTTTTCAGGAGGAATTCCCGTGCCACAGGGTAAGTTTTTGTTCACCAGCGAAGCGGTTAGTAAAGGTCACCCGGACAAATTGGCCGACCAGATATCGGATGGCATTCTTGATGCACTTTTCGAGCAGGATCCCATGAGCCGAGTGGCTTGCGAAACCATGGTTACCACTGGCGTGGCGATTGTGGCCGGCGAAATTACCACCAAGGCGGTTGTCGACTATTCGGATGTGGTTCGGAAGGTTATCCACCAGGTTGGCTATACCGACGATGAGATGGGCATCAGTGCCCACACTTGTTCGGTGATGATTTCTATCGACAAGCAAAGTCCTGATATTGCCATGGGCGTCGACGAAAACGATGCCAAGGGTAAGTCGATAGGTGCCGGCGACCAGGGCCTGATGTTCGGTTATGCTTGTGACGAGACGCCAGAGATGATGCCTCTGCCGATCGCGCTTTCGCATCGCATTTTGAACAAACTCACCGAGATTCGTGAAAAAGGCGATGTCGACTGGTTGCGACCCGACAGCAAAAGCCAGGTTACCGTTGAATATGAAGATAACAAGCCGGTGCGAATCGACACGGTGGTGGTTTCCACTCAGCACAGTCCCGACGTCAGCCATAAGGAGATAGAGGATTACATCATTGACAAAGTGATTAAGCCACTTTTGCCGCCCGAGTTGGTCAACGGCGAAGTCACCTATCATATCAATCCCACGGGCATGTTTGTGGTTGGTGGGCCGCACGGCGACTGTGGTTTGACGGGCCGCAAGATCATCGTCGATACCTATGGTGGTTGGGCTCGTCACGGCGGCGGAGCCTTCAGCGGTAAGGATCCCACAAAGGTCGACCGCAGTGCGGCCTATATGGCTCGACACGTGGCCAAAAACATCGTGGCCGCCGGTCTGGCCAACCGTTGCGAGGTGCAATTGGCATACGCTATCGGCATTTCCGAGCCGGTGAGTGTGCTGGTCGATACCGAGGGCACTGGCAAGGTCGAAGACGCAAAGCTTTGTGAAATCGTTCGCGAGATCTTCCCCTTGACTCCCGGTGGGATTATCGAGTACCTGGACCTGCGACGCCCCATCTATCGCAAAACGGCCGCGGGTGGACATTTCGGGCGCGATGATCCCGAGTTCACCTGGGAAAAAACCGACAAAGCAGATGAGTTGGCCAAGGCGGCCGGTATTGGGTAAAGCCAAGGCGTGTATTGCGGCGCGCCCATCTTGGGTGTGGAGAGGTAGCATTCACGCCTAGAGTGGGCGTGTCATATGGTTCCGGATTGCGATTAGTGCGGCGCGGACGCACTCTACATGGATTGTGTTAGGTTTTTGTATGTCAGCCGAGATCACCACAGCCATGTCCCAACCGCGATCGACCGGGCCTCCGCTGCAAACGGCCTTGTGGATCAAGACGCTTTCGGTTGCCACGCTCCTGCTGCTCCTGCTCCTGGTGGGTGGAATGTTTGCATGGCGGCGGTTGGCCGGCGCATTGTATGAACCTCTCGATGCCGTCACACTTGCGATCACGGCGGTTGCTTTGGCCGCGGTCTCTTTGACTGTACGCCTTCTAGCCCAGGGTTCCCACTCGGCAAGCCCCCGGGCTAGTCTATGGCTGGTGGCTCTGATTTTGTTGGTACCCACGGCGGCAATTGTGGCGGTCGGCATTTCATTAAGTCTGCCGGGCACGCCGGTTGCGGGATTGGCATTGCTGTGGACAATTTTGGCGGTTGGAGAATTGTCCGGACTGGTTTTGGCACGTTTCGCCACGGAGACCGCGAGAGCGGCGCTTCGCCTGGGACGATTGTCCGGCGGATTGCCCCGAAAACTTAAGTTGGCTGTAAGCGATAGGGTTGTTGACCGTCGACTTCGCATCGATGCTGCACATGAACCGGCGACTCAGGTTGTCGAACAACCAGCGACACAACCCCAAACGGAAACAGATTTTGATGAGTCAACCTTCGACGTACCTCCCGATCGTTCGGTGACACAACAAGTCACCCGACTGCAATCGTCCGACGGCAGCGAGATCATGACGGGCTGGCTGCGTGCAAGCTTTGAGCCCGGCCAGCGGACTGCCAGCGTGCATCTCGCTTTTTGCCCACCCTTTTCGACCATGCCCAGCGTAGAAGTGGAACAGGTGGATGGACCTCCGGGCCGCATCAAAACAGTGCAGTTGCTTCCGTATGGCGCGCGGTTCGATTTGAAACTATTCAATGATGCCGAAGAACCGCTCGACGTGCTGTTGCAATTTACGGCGCGTGCGTGAGGTAGCGTCAAATCATAGAACATGTTTTGAATGGGTGCCACTGCTGGTTTGTCCAGCAGTGTTATATCTGGTCAAGTGACTTCACACTGCTGGGCAAGCCAGCAGTGGCACCCTTGTCAGATCTACAGCCATTTTCTAAACACATTCTTTGACGGCTTTTTCTTCTCGCGCATTATGGAGCGGTAGCCCGCGACCAGACCGCGCAGAAGCTTGCCCCGTCGTCTGGAAAGCGTTCCTTCAAGATCCGGCATTTCGATTGCCACCGCTTCGACAGGTCGTCTTCCATAACCGGGCCCATGAAGTTGTAGCTCGTTTTCCACACCAGGTCCCAGTGCCCTCGGCTATCGTTTGCCATTTCCGCGAAATCCAACCCTCGACCGGCGTGTGCTTCTTCGGGCGAGTTGGGCACGTGGAAATCAACCAGGCTGTAGACCACGCCGCGGGTGAGGTGTTTCTTGACCAGGCCGGCTTCATAAGCCGCCCGCGCGGCGCCTTCGGCCGGATCGTTGTCGGGATTGAGTATCCGCCGCAAGGCCCCTATGTACCTGGCCAGCGAAAACATGCGGTCGAATTTATGCTGCCGTTGATAATCGTCGAAAACCTCGTGGCAGCTATCGTTTTTATAGAAGCGGCTGGACGGTTCGTGGCCGGCCAGCCAGACGGCATCCTGTTTCAGCACGGGCGCAAGGCTCTCGATCGTTCCCAGTGGGTCGGGCAGGTGATGCAACAAAGCGTTTGTTACTAAAACATCAAACGGAGTTTGCTCTTTCATCAACTCGTCGAAGTCGGAGAGGAAGCGTAACGGTATTTCTTGCTCGCCCAGTGTTTGGCGGCAACGCTCGACCATCTCGGGCGACAAGTCGTAGCAAACCAATTCGCCAACTCGTCGCTCGCTGTCCGAATCCAGAAGCATCTTGGCCTCGAAACCGGTTCCACAGCCGAAATCCAAAATCTTCAGCCCGCCGCTCTCCGACGACTCTACCTTCGGCAGTCCGACTTCAAGCATCTGTCTCCAAACCGGTCCGAGCTGATCGAAGATTTCTGGGTGCTGCTTGTCGTAAACGGCTGCCTCGCGGGCGTGGAAGAAGCGATTGAGCTGATCGGCCAATTCCGTGAGCGGTACTTGAGGCTCGTAGGGTTCCAGAAGCTCTTTTAGATATTCCAAACTGTTCATTATTTCGACCTGCTGTGAATCTTAGATGTGGAGCAACTGCACTCCAATGGCGATATTCAAAGCATAGGTCAAAATGGGTAGGCGGTTTGAGCCGAATAATCGTCTTAAACCTTAAAAAACGCTACTTGTATTCACGAACGCACTACTCGCTTTATTTTTCAACGATCTCGATCTTGGCCCTCTCCGTAGAGCTGTAAACCGAACCGGTCGGCGGGCTCGGGTTCCAACATTGTTTGAGCTTTCCCGGCCTCGGCTCTTCCAAGGGGATGACGAATGTTTCGCCGCCGTCCGATTCATGTTCAATCCGTCCACCGCCGCGGATCACGGCTTTTCGTGCCAACTTTTCGCACACTTCGAGCAAACCCGGAAAATTGTACGATGTGTGGCTGAATTTTGGTTCCGGATTCAAAGCCGAAGTAAAACGCGTGGGCAACTTCTTGCGACCGATGGATGTTGCCAGAACTCCTCCCGCGTTGGACGGATTACAATCGGAATCCTGACCGCAACGCATGGAGATCACGATCGTTTTATCGAGATCACTGATGCCGTATAGGAGCCCCGTCACAATATATGCACCGTTGATTTTGGCATCGATGTTGAACGGTTTTTCTTTCAACTTCGTGCACGAAAACCGTCGATAGGCCGGGTTGAGCTGGTACTTATCGTTGATTTTTTTCCAGGTTGCTTGCCAATCATCGGGATTTTTAGTGTGCCAAGCCAGCACATCGCGGATTGCTTCGGCGTATTGGCTTTCAGCAGGTATGCACTTCAATCCGGCCTCGACGATTTTTCTGGGATCGGTTTCGAAAAACGCCTCGGCATACATGCCCGAGATGAACTGGCCGCCGTAGACGCCATCGCCGTAGTTCATCAACCGGCCGAATTTCTCGCCCAATTCGATCCCCAAGTTGGGCATGCCGGGGGAGATTAAGCCCGCATAGTCGGCCTCGATCTGATAGTCGATATCATCGGCGTGGCTGTTGAACTTGGGATGTCCGCTGTCGGGCGGGGCGATACCCTTACGGATATTATCGCGGCCGGCCTTGTTGGCGTGCCAGAGATTATAGCGGCTGTTTCCGAAATCGATGCCGGCCTGGCGTATGGAAACGTCGAAGCCGTAACGCTCCAGCGTCGCCAGAAAAGTCATTTCCACATAGATGTCGTCCTGGCTGAATTGGTTTACTAGTTCCGGCTTCCAACGCGGCACTTTGTTTTGGGGAATGATGCGCCCGTTGAAACGAAATTCGGTGGGATCCCCCCATCCGACGCCCACCATCTGCCCGATCCACCCGGCGGCCATTTTGTCGCGATATTCGTCGAGCGAAATGCGGCGATATTTTTGGGCAGTGTTTTCGGTTGCATGCGAAACTTCTGGAAAGCCAAAAGTCATCGAAAACAGTAAAGTCGCGACGGAAAGACACAAGCTTGATAGTACACGTAATCTCATGGCACAAGTCTCCGGGAAAACTAGTCGTAAAGGACCAACATTCAATGAAAAAACCGAAATCCGAATACTTAAGTCTTAAGTCTTCTACTTTATACCTACTGTACATTTCGCCGCAACTGTCCACAGGCGGCGTCGATTTTTTCACCCCGGCGATAGCGAATCACAACGGTTACTTTGCCCTCATGGAGTATCCGCGAAAACTCATCCACCGCCGTTTTGCTAGGCGCGCGATACTCCAAGCCGGCTACCGGATTGAATGGAATCAGGTTGACCAGGGCGTTACGGTTTTGCAGGAGTTGGACGAGGCGCCGCGCGTCATGCGGACGGTCGTTTATCTTGTCGAGTAAAACGTATTCGTAGGTGACACGCCGTCCGGTAATATCGAAATAATCGTCGGCCGCCGCAAGCACGGCATCGATGCCCGTCTTGTGATTGGCCGGCAGCAGACGGTTTCGCGTTTCATCGTCGGCCGCGTGCAGGGAGATTGCCAGGTG
>JAFGTN010000030.1 GCA_016934075.1 Pirellulales bacterium | reverse complement strand
GGTCCTAACATTGCCGCATCTTCGGCCGACCAGACATGGCTGCCCGGCTGTTGGGTGTGGCAGAATAGCCGCTATGCCTGGCGCCCGGGTTTCTGGGCGACCATGCAACCGAATTGGGTTTGGGTACCCGCCCATTACGTCTGGGCTCCGCGCGGCTACGTCTACGTCGACGGCTACTGGGATTACTCCATTGGCCGTCGCGGTGTTCTCTTTGCGCCGGTGTATTTCAATAGGGGCGTGTATGCGCGGCAAGGTTTTTCTTACTCGCCGACGACAGTGATCGACCTGGGTGCATTCACGAACCATCTTTTCTTGCGGCCGCGGTATCAACACTACTACTTCGGCGACTACTACGCCCCTAACTACCGCAGCGCGGGGTTCTATCCGCGGTATTCGATCAACAGCGGGCGTTTTGGATACGATCCCCTCTACGCACACGACCGCTGGCAACATCGGCAGGACAGTGGGTGGGAACAGCGTCAACAGGTGGACTTCCAGAATCGCCGCGATCACGAGAATGCCAGACCGCCGCGCACATGGGCGGCCCAGGGTGAAATCGGCGGGGGCGGCGCGGCTTCACTCGTGCGTAACATTGTGGGCACGTCGCTCGATCAAGCGTCGCAGAGCCGGAACGGTGCGTGGCGATTCCAGCCAGTGGACCAGTCGGAGAGACAACGTTTCAGTCAACATGCCCAAGAGGTTCAGCGGCTCCGCGAGGAGCGGCACAAGCTGGAAACAAACGCGGTGCGTGGTCCAGCCAAAACACGCACCAAGGAAGTCGTGCCGGCCAGAGTGAGACTTCCCAAATCTCCGATTGTGGCGAAGCCCGGCGCCGACCTGGGTAAGGACCACGCTCCGCCGAAGACCTTCGAGGCCCCGAAGCCGGATCCCAAGGTCAAGCCCAAGCCGAGAGCAACTCGATCGCCAGGGCAATCGCAGCAACGCACGGTGAACCGGATGCCGCTCGACCAGCCGAAAACGCAGCCTCAACCGCCGCCCATGGCGGAACGGCCGAAAACGCAGCCTTCGGGCAAGCATCCGGCGGGTGCGCCGTCGGCGGGATCCAAGCAGGACAAAACCAAAGATAAACCCAAGGATAAGGACTGACGTTACTTCTGTCCAAATTTTAAAAAAGGGTATTACGATAGAGGAGACACGGCCACTCGAAGGGGCGCGGCGGCGTTTACTGTCTGAGTCCTTACGTTCGACCTGTTTCTGAAGGTAGAACTGAAAAGTCTGCCAACGGCACAGAGTCTGATTGAAGCAGTCATCCTGCTCTTGGAAATTTTCGCCATCGTCAGCGTGCTACTGGGGAATTCCGGGATCATGCGCAAGGTGTTCTGGATTATGCTGATTCTTTATTGCCAATCGTGGGCATGGTGTTGTACTTCCTCATTGGCCGGAGCCGAGCGGACACACATGCGTGAAGTGGGATCAACCTATTGCGAAACGTTACTCAACAACCTCAAGTAAAAGGAGCCGCCATCATGAGTGGCAAGACAGATGTGGTGAAAGGCCGAATTAAGGAAGCCGCCGGCGCGCTCACCGGCAACGATGAGCTTCGCGAGGAAGGGAAGACCGATCAGGCAGTCGGGAAGGCCAAACAAGCCGTCCAGAAGGCCGCCGACACGGTAAAGAAAGCTGTGAAAAAAGTGTACGAGTGAAGTTGTAACAGCATGCAAACGGGTATGGTTTAGGGCCGAAGCCGGCTTGGTTTTCACCCAAGGAAGAGAAAAATTATGACTACTTTTCAACTAATCATTTTGGTCGTCGTGCTGGTGCTCTTGTTCGGCGGGGGTGGCGGCTATTATTGGAGTCGCCGAGGACGGTAAGGATTTTTTGTCCTGTCGCAGGTTTTTCTGCGACAGGCAAGCTGTCGTGGGTTCTGGGCCTGCGGCCTGCTACCAGCGGCCTGGCGACGTTCGCCACGACTTTTACTTGTTCTTACCCTGCCGTCACTCAAGTCTCAGCTTCAGCCCGGTATAGCGCGGTGCCGGAAAGAAAAACGTAAGAAAGGAGGAAAAACGATAAAAGAAACGGGATAGATCGAATATCGGCAACCTTTCGGTAAGCCTGCATAACATTTTTCAACGTGATCGCGGTGCGGTGAGTCATCTGGAGACGGAATACCGTAGCTGTTACGCGGTTGTTGACATAAGGCTGATAACCGGTCTCCACATCAGTTCGATGAGTGTTTCCCCCGATTAGTTTAAAAGTTCGAAAGCTGTTGGTTACCTCAAGACCACCGTAGAGGACTCGAACTCTCGTAAATACCATGCACTTCAGTACTTGCGGAATCGTGTCGCGCGCGAATGTTTACGAAGAGGGTTGTGCACGGGGAGGGCCAGAACCATTGCCAGTGGCGTGGGACTCACGAACGCGTGGCTTGCAGAACAAGGACTGTTAAGCATGAAGACACTCTGGGCCAAGCTTGCTCCACTTCGTTGAACCGCCGTATGCGGACCCGCACGTACGGTGTTGTGGAGGGCGCGGTCAGTATGCAATTATCTACGGAGTGTCCCTGATCGTTCTGGCTTTTCGCGTCCGCTTTTACACTCTGTTGAGCTTTTACACTCTGTTGAGACTGCCCGGGCGCACAATATGAAGAAAATTCCCAATGGGACTTAACAATGCGGCTCCGACTTTTAACCCAACACCAAATGTCCCCAGCATCACATGGCTGGCACGTTGAACATATCCCTTCTTGATGGCGTCCTCCAATCCGAACATCACGGAGGCCCCGGACATATTCCCAATTTCGCGAATACCATCATAATACATTAAATGGTCGTCAATATTGGACTGAGCTGCCAATTGCCGCAAGATGGATAGACTCGCTTGATGAAAAATGCAGTAGGTATCTTTAGGAATGGCGTTCAACCCAAGGAGCGTGGGGAGTCTGGGAAGAGCCTCTTTGATGGCAAATTGATAGACCGCCTCGCCGCACATCTCGAACTTGACACCCAATTCAGCATAGGCATTTTTCAATTTCATGCAGAAAGGATCACCTGCCGCCGACACACAATTGATACCATCGATCCGGTATCCATCACTGGGCGCATTGCTTAAGACAAAACATGCCATGCCCTCACTGAACAGAAACGCAGTCGACCGGTCGTTTGTGGCGTGTGTTAATCCGGCTTGATCTCCACAAACAATAAGATAATGTGCCGTTTTCCCCTGGAGACGATCAACAATCAATCGGTGGTAGGCGGCCAACATACAATCCAAGCCGCCAACACAGCCCATACTCATTCCAATCGTATCGATATCTCCCAAGCCCAATCTCATGGCAAGGATACGAGGAAGATCGGGGAGCACGTACTCGCTGACCGGACCACCAGTCGATGCATAAATACCGACCAAGTCGCCTGGTGCAAGAGAGGCGCAATGGAGGGCAATGCGGCATGCTTCGACGGCACAGTCTTCCATCTGTTCATTTTTTGCGAATTTGTGCAGTTTGGTTGGCCCGCACTTTCTTTTCATATTTCTAAGTTGCGTGGCCGTCAGCTGAAGCCGTTGTGCAACGTCCTCTATCGAGACAGTCAAGGATCCCAGAAACGAGCCAATGCCGGTGATGTAGATATCAAAAGGAGCCATTCAAGAATATGCTTTTATACAAAATGAACCTGCACAAAAATGGAGCTCCCTGTTTCCAGGATACAGGTAAGGTCACCGTCTGGTATCGTTCCGTTCCGTCAGGCAATATGGGGTATCATTCCTCCTTCAATACTTGGCTCGTTGCCAAAGTTTTTTATGTTCCGCAAGCAGTGTTTCTTTCCAAATCCACAAGGCAAACTACTGTCAGCCTAGTATAAATATATTTATATATTATATTATAATTTGCAATAATGCTTGTCTACCTTCCCCAGCAGTTAATAAGCATTCCGTCATTTGTGGAGATTTCGCCTACGAAGACCTCAGCAATTGGAAGAGTCGAGACTAATTGGCTGAGCATTCACCAGAGCTCTACAACCAGCAACGAGCTCCAAGAAAACCATACTGCGATGGATCAAATCGGCTTGGGAATTCGAATTCCGGTGTACAAAAATGGATCCAACGTCCATGATACGAATGACTTCTGTCTTGTATTGTTATGCATATTGATAACGACAAAACAGTGATTCCGAGTAAGCCGACACTTGGCGAGCAAAACATTGCCGCGTTGATTGCATGGAATCAGCGCCGGCTTCAAGCTCAAAATTTCGAGTCGGAAGCGCGGCCCATCCGTTCGCTTGGGATTGTTGGTGCCGGAGTGATGGGTACCTCGATTGCCGCCTCGGCTATCAGCTCGGATCTGCCTGTTGGGATTACCGATGTAAGTCAGGAGGCATTGGATTCCGTTCGGTCGCGGATTACATTGGAGCTGAAAGGCAATACAGGGTTCCTGCCATTAACAGATCCTCATTGGGCGGATCGCCTGCTTCGGATCACTGCAGATCTAGACGAGGTGGTCAAGTGCGATCTTGTCTTGGAAGCGGTGAAGGAGGACTTATTGCTGAAGCAACAACTCTTGCGGGAGCTGGAGCGGAAGATGCGTGGTGATTCGGTGTTGGCATCCAACACATCGACGATATCGATTGATCATCTCGCATCGAACCTAGTTGATCCAAGCCGCATCTGCGGGATACATTTCTTTTTACCTGTATGCCGGCAACGTCTGATTGAGATTGTTTCCGCTCCGCGCTGCAGTCGAACGACTCTAGCGACCGCAGTTTCATTCGCCCGCCTGCTTGGGAAGATCGCTCTTGTCGTCCCTGACGGTCCGGCTTTTTTGGTGAATCGATTGTTGATGAGTTACCTTTCCGAGGCCCTGCAATTGGTGACGGAAGGGGTTCCGATCGAACAGGTGGACCAGGTCGCGACTGAATTTGGGATGGTCCGGGGTCCTTTGAGTCTGATAGATCAGATTGGCTTGGATATCGTCCTTGCATGTGCGTTCCAGCTACACGATCCAATAAAAGGGCGGATGATATCGGCTCCGCTTCTAGTGACCATGATCAAAGCAGGGCGACTCGGCATTAAAAGGGGAGCCGGTTTCTATCGATATCTAGCAACGAATGACTGGAATGCCAGCGGGATTCCAGATCCTGCACTAGCCCCTATCCTCGCACAATGGATTCCAACCGTACGTCCCTTCAGTGTCGAAAGGATCCGCTCCCGACTCTTTTTCCCGATGGTCCTGGAGGCAACAAGGATTCTGGCCGAAGGACGGCTGGACGATCCTCGGGATATTGATCTAGCCGTG
Source organism: Pirellulales bacterium (assembly GCA_016934075.1). GTDB lineage: Bacteria > Planctomycetota > Planctomycetia > Pirellulales > Thermoguttaceae > JAFGTN01. Next base: position 1,912 of record JAFGTN010000030.1, on the reverse strand, counting down.
GTGTTCGGATTCGGGTTCCCGGCTGCTCGCGGAGGACTTCTCTATTGGGCCGATACACTGGGCGCTGCTCAAATAATCGAACAACTTAAGCTCTTGAAATCGCTTGGAGATCGGGCTGAACCAACCCGCTATTTGCTGGACATGGCGGCATCGGGACATCCGTTCTATTCAGGATGTCCGGAGCCAATCATGCGTCAGAATGAGGCCGCACCATGAGTGGCGAGAAAACCCAAGAAGAAATCTTAACAATCCACCATCTGATCAAGGAACATGCGTGAACACCCGGACAGTTTCATGATATTTCCGAGCACGGCCCCCAGGATCGCTTCTAATGCGTAAGGAAACAATATGCCGGTTGCGGAGTGAAAAACTTTGCCCAGCACGAACGGCAAACCGTGGAAGCCTCCAGCCAAGGACAGAATAGGCGAAGACAACGAAACGTACTACCCCTCCCCAGCTGAAATCGACCGTGCGACCGCAAAGATCCGGGCCGGGTGGACGGCCAGGGAACGGGCGAAGCGGCGTTGTGGAGGGACGCTGGTCCGGTGGAGGCCATTGGTTGTCCCGTTTGTTTCTCTAAGCGACGGGGAAGAGTCGATAGAAACTTCAATGACTTCACGTTGAGCGATCCGTTCCCCTTTCTTTGCGCCGCCTGATCCGTTCTCGCCGTTCTTGGGCCTCCATTTGGATATTTTTGGGCAATCCCGGCATTTCCAGAACGGCCATAAGGTCCTCGGCCGATTTTTTGTCTTCATGAATGGCTGAATACACAAGTGCTCGATTGTAGAGCGCCATTGCCTTCACATCGGCCGGAATATTGGGTGACTGAATTGCAGCTGAATAATCGGCGATGGCGCCGTCGTAGTCGTGCTTATTCGCCTTTGCCATCCCGCTCCGATACAGTGAGAAAGCCTTTCTACGATGCAAAAACCAATTCTTCATCCAGGTAGTGAAGTTAATGGCGGTGCCCTTTCATCACGATGGGTACGCCGCAGAACGTCGGCACCCGAACAAGATCATTCTAGCACAGTCCACATGTCGATACACCTTAGCGAACGATACAATCTGATCCAGAACCGCTACTTCTTCTTGGACTCACGGAAATCAGGTAATTCAGCTAGGGTGAATAGAACGACCTCCTCGCCAGTCACGGTGCTGATGTCATGGTGCAGACTCAACACCTTAATGCCGGTGACCTCCTGCACCATCGATTCGAGGACCGGACGGGCCATTTCAATCAACTGAGTCCGTACCTGTTTGAGCAGGTATCGCCCTTTCTCGGCCGGGAGCGACTTAGCAAGATGCTGTTCGGCAGCGGTTAGTACGCCTTGAAGGCGGACTACGAGGAGATCATTCTGAAAGTTAGATATGGCTCGTCCGAATAAATCTGTCGTATCAATGGGCTAGAAAACCTTCGTATTTCTTGGTTTTCAAGCTGTCGCCATGTGACAGTTTTTTGCGACGAGCCATAGCGTTGCCAGGATGCTGCTGGAAATCACAAAAAAGGTATTGCATTTCTCACTCAGCAGCGTATAATAGTAGCGTTGGTAAGGTTGTAGCGAAGGAGTAATAGACCGTCATTTTCCAACAAAACTCTCGGATGACTAGATAGAGAGCAACCCGGTTTAGCCGTGGGGGCTCGTTGACGAGTAAGCCGGCGTGGTCAAACACCTTTGGGTGTTTGACCACGTCGGCTTTTTTTTGCTTGTCGGCCGCCGTAGTGCGGATCAGCGATCCTTTCACAGAAAGGCGCAGAGATATGTTAACAAATCGAGGCGAAATGCTGCTGATGCAAAGACCTCCGAGGATTGCGTCCCGTCTGGGTACAGGGTAGCGGCTGACTCCCAGTATCGTGGCGTTCAACGATAAGGGCGAAACGCTCGTGGGCGAGCTGGCGAAAAGGCAAGCGATC
>JAFGTN010000322.1 GCA_016934075.1 Pirellulales bacterium | reverse complement strand
GGGGAGATGGAGTGGTTTTTGAACGGTGGAGTGGTCCGGCTGAGTCTGGTGGTTTCCTGCGACTTGATCGATGGGGACTGTAGGTGCTGCTAGATCAACGACGGCAGGTCGGCCTGAGCTGCCATTGACTTGAGTTGTGCCGTCGTGCGGAAATGGGTTGGTCAACTGCCATTCAACCTCTCTGAATCAGCGGCTGCTGATATGGCAATCTGCCTTTCTCATCCGGTAGTCGCATCGTCACTGTTCGGTCTAAGCTGCCGGTGAAGTTAACGGCCCAACCAAGCAAAATTCGATCTGTTGCATGGGTCACACCGCGTCAACGATACGCTCTCGTAACCATTGATGCGCCGGGTCACGATGGGAGCGTTCGGGCCAGAACATGGCAATCTCGAAACCGGGCACTTCAACAGGAGGCTCGACCACTTGCAAGCCGCTGGTATCGCGAACCACGCGCGAAGGTAACATCGCCACGAGGTCTGTGCTCGCCAGGACCGACCTTAAAAAAAGGAAATGAGGAACGGAGAGTGCAACCCGACGCGTCAAACCAGCCCGCGAAAGCGCCTCGTCAGTGACGCCACGAAACCCACCACCATCGGGTGACACGATCGCGTGATCGAGTTTGCAGAATTGCGAAAGCGTCGGCCGCCTCTTCAAGCGCGGATGCCCGTTACGTCCAACCAGAACGTATCGTTCCGAAAAAAGCGGTCGGTGACGCAAGCCGTCCGGAGCCCCCTCGGTGGTATGGAAAGCAAGATCGATTTCACCCTGTTCCGCTTGTTTGGCGATGAGGGATGGAACGAGCTCAAGGATAGCCACCCGGGTGCCCGGCGACTTAGAGCGCAAGCCCGCCAGCACCGGCAACAGGGTCGTTGTTTCGGTGTAGTCGGTTGCGGCAATACGCCATGTAAGGCTCGCTTCTGCCGGATTAAAAGGGCTGGCGGGAGATACCGCGCGCTCAAGGGTCTCAAGCGCCAACCGCAACGGCTCGCGCAATTCGTCCGCCTTGGCCGTTGGCCGCATGCCTCGGGGCCCCGGGAGCAACAACGGATCTTCAAAAACCTCCCGCAACCTCGCGAGATGAACACTGACTGAGGGTTGAGAGAGGTTGAGGCGTTGTGCTGCACGGGTGACATTGTGTTCGGAGAGAAGAACATCAAGTGTGACCAGCAGGTTGAGATCCAGTCGTTGAGTATTATTCAAAGCTATATCTACTATACGAACAATTCATTTCTAATATACCGAACAAAGACCTATTCTGCATCCTTCTTGTAATGGAGGTTCAGTCATGAATGTTCTTCTCGTCTATGCCCATCCCGAGCCCAAGTCACTGAATGGCTCACTCAAAAATTTTTCAGTTAAGCATCTTGAGGCCGCCGGGCACATCGTCCAGGTTTCCGACTTGTACGCAATGCAGTGGAAAGCCTCGCTCGATGCCAGCGACAGCATGGATCGCGAAGCTGGCGCGCGCTTTGACCCGGCCCTTGACTCCAAACGTGCGTTCGAAAATGGTCGGCAGAGCGAAGACATCGCGCTTGAGCAGAAAAAGCTGTTGTGGGCGGACGCCTTGATTCTGCAATTTCCCCTGTGGTGGTTCTCGCTACCTGCGATCCTGAAAGGCTGGGTAGAACGCGTCTATGCTTACGGCTTTGCGTACGGCGTCGGCGAGCACTCCGATGCGCACTGGGGTGACCGCTATGGTGAAGGGACGCTGGCCGGCAAGCGGGCGATGCTGGTTGTTACGACCGGCGGATGGGAGTCTCATTACGGACCGCGAGGTATCAATGGTCCGATGGACGATATCTTGTTTCCGATCCAGCACGGGATACTGTATTACCCGGGATTTGACGTTCTGCCACCGTTCGTTGTCCACCGGACAAGCCGAATCGACGAAGCAAGGTTTTCAGAGATTTGTGGCGCACTCGGCCAACGTCTCGATGATCTTTGGAAGACAGCGCCGATACCATTCCGTCCGCAAAATGCCGGCGCGTACGACATCCCGGAACTTACATTACGCGCCGATATTTCGCCGGGCCAGACCGGATTCGCAGCCCACATTGAATAGCCTATCTCGCGGCATCTGAGTGGTAGAAAGCGAACGAAGAATTTGCGGGCCGTTCAACGCCTGCTCGGCCATGCGAAATTGGAAATTGGGTATCGAAGTTGATGACACCCCGGAAATGTCAGAGCAAACCGAGCTATAAGAACGAGATAGCGGCCAGAAAATGTGCTGATTGGCCGCTTATCCCTCAGAAACTCATAGAACTCCGCGCAAATCGGCTTCTTATATCTCAGTCGATCCATGGCTATTGGCTCTGAATTTTCAGGTCATGACCTTCGGCAGTCTTTCAACCAACGTATCGATCGCGACGCGGATACGTAAAGGAATTCTTGGCATTTTGGGCCACAGTGCGTAAATGTCCACGACGTGCCCCGTATGATCTCCAAGAACTTGGGCAAGAGTGCCGGATAGGACGCGATCACGGATCAGCCAGAATGGCAACCACGCCAAGCCCATACCGGCGACGGCTGCATCTGCGATTGCGTCGAGATCGTTGAAACACAGGCGCGACGTTGGCTGGATTACCCGTTGATGTGCATCATTCATCGGAAATCGCCAGCCATAGATTCGTCCCGATCGACCGTAGGCAATGACATCATGGCCCGCGATTTCGTCCACAGCTCGAGGCGCTCCGCGAGTTTCAATGTAGCTTGGCGCGGCCCAGACTGTCATGGAGTACGAGGCGATGCGACGGGCAAGCAGGCTGGTGCTACTCTCGAGAGGCCCGTTGCGTATCACCAGGTCGAAGTCATCTTCTTGCACGTTGACAAGGTGGTCGTTGAAGTCAAGATCCAGGGCTAACTCCGGATGTTGCTGTGCCAGATTCGCCAGAACCGGGGCCACGCAACTTCGCCCAAACAATACGGGCATGGAAACACGCAATCGGCCACTCACGCTTCTGCGCCCAGAATCGATCATCGATTTTCCTGCGCGGATTTCCTCCAAAGCGCGCGAGCAGCGTTCGTAGAATAGTTGGCCGTCCTCGGTCAGGCTCTGGCTGCGGGTAGTCCTGTGAAACAGGAGAACACCGAGGCGGGCCTCCAGTTTCGCCACAGTCTTACCGACGGCCGAACGAGATAAATTCAAGCGCGCCGCAGCCGCAGAAAATCCGCCTGAATTTACCGCCTCCACAAAGACTGCGATTCCTGCCAAGTCATCGTTCATCGGCTCAATTGTAGAACTTTTAGATACATTCGTAGTTCACATTATCGCCACTGTCGCCTCCAAGGCAATGTTACTGTTATTTTCCCTGCCGGAATCGGCACTGCTTTGGAGATGAGCATGAGCAAGTTGATGAAGTACTGGACGATGGATGCGATTGGGCGAGATCGCCTCTCATTGGCAGCAACGGAGGTTCCTCGCCCTGGGGTGAGCGAAGTTCTGGTTAAGGTTTCCGCAGTTTCACTCAATTATCGAGACAAGCTGGTAATCGAAACGGGCATGGGTTTGTCGCTGGCTTTCCCCTTTGTGCCGGGATCAGATATGTCCGGCGTAGTCGAAGCTGTCGGTACCGGTGTTACCCGTTTCAAGCCGGGAGACAGAGTGATCTCGACTTTCGCCCCCGATTGGGTGGACGGCCTCAATGACGGTAATGCGCGTCAGCCGCCTTATAAGACCCTTGCGGGCTTCTACCCTGGCGTTCTTTCAGAGTACGTTTGCTTTTCCGAAGGCTGGTTATCGGCAGCCCCCCTTAGTCTTGACGATGATGAAGCCAGTACTTTGCCCTGTGCGGCACTGACCGCTTGGTTTGCGTTGGTTGAAAAAAGCATTGTGCGTCCAGACCAGATTGTCGTCGTGCATGGCACTGGTGGTGTCGCGTTGTTCGGTCTTCAGATTGCCAAAGCCCTAGGCGCACGCGTGATTGTTGTCTCCGGAAGTGACGAAAAGATTGCCAGGGCAAAGACTCTCGGTGCGACACACGGAGTCAATCGCCAGACAGAAGACTGGGTTGAGGCAGTCTATCAGCTTACGGATAATCGTGGCGCCGACCATATTCTGGAGACCATCGGTGGAGCCCATCTTGGTCAGTCGATCAAAGCTGCGGCTGTTGGCGGGCACATTTCGGTGATTGGTGTATTTGATGGTTTCGAGATATCCGGTCCTGTCGGCCCGCTGATGCTGAAAGGGGTAACGATACAGGGCATCGGTGTTGGTCATCGTCGAGCACTGGAAAATCTCACGAATGCTATCGACCAGCACAAGATCAAGCCCGTGATTGATGCATGCTATGCATTCGCTGATTTGCCGGTCGCCCTGAATCACCTTGATCGCGGGGCATTCGGCAAAATTGTTGTAAGAATTGCGTAGAACATGGTCGTTTATTTGAAGCCATGCCGCAGCAGATGTCCGGTGGGTGCGTTTGACGGAACACAAAACCTGAGCAGGTCTCTCACGTCGGGTATATGGTGACATGTTCGAACGGCTCCATTCTGCAGTATTGCCGGCGTAGAAATTGGTGGGGTGAACGACCGGTATGGCCGACGATTTGCCAGTGATCGGCCGCGACGAACAGGGGGCCACTCAGACGCCGGCCATTGAGCCCTTGATTCCCTTT
>JAFGTN010000321.1 GCA_016934075.1 Pirellulales bacterium | reverse complement strand
GTGTTTAGATATAATTTGCCGGCTACGCCGCCAATTTATATCTAAGTGCCCTTGACTCGCAATTTTGCAAAAGTCCACCTTGTAGCTTCCGCGCACGATACGCGCATGTTTGTAAATTTTTGAGAATTATATGAGGGCTTTCACCCCCAGATATGTGATTGTAGGGTAATATTAAAATTTTGGCCAGCAGTCTGAGCAGTCTTGTGTCACAGATCCGAGACATGTGGCCGTCGAGTAAAAAATCACGTCAAACCAGGCGAAACAGGTAAAAAGTGACGACCGCTCTTGCTTGAGCGACTATCATAAGGGATGCGCTTTGGAAAAATTACGTCAAACTGTGCCGAAAAATAGGGGAATCATTCCAGTAACGCGATCTGGGATGCGCCCAGGTGTTTAAATAAAATCAGCAGTGGCACCCAAAACTCGCGAAACCGACTTTTTCAACGGGCTGCTAAATTCCACATTTCAGCTATCCAAAGGAAGACGCCATGCAAAACCAGACTCGGCAGACTCCACCGCCCTTGCGGCCCGGTACGATGGGCGTTTTCGCTTTCGCCGCAGCCTATCTGCTGCCGGCTACGGCGATCGCCGTCTGGCAGGTGAATTTCGAGTTCATGTTCTACGTGGTCGTGATGTACGCGCTGGCGGCCGTCGTTGCCACGGTCCACTATCGCGTCAACTTCTCCACCGGCTTGCTTTGGGCGCTGGCCGTGTGGGGGCTCTTGCACATGGCCGGCGGGCTCGTGCCCGTGCCCGCATCATGGCCCATCGAAGGCGATATCCGCGTGCTCTATAGCTGGTGGCTGGTGCCGGGCATGTTGAAATACGACCAGGTGGTGCATGCCTACGGATTCGGCACCACGACCTGGGCCTGCTGGCAATGCCTGCGATCGATCCTGGCTTCGTATGCCGACAACGATCCGCAACAAATCAAACCCACCCTGGGCATGCTGGTGTTATGCGGCGCGGCTGCCTTGGGCTTCGGGGCCTTGAACGAGCTGGTCGAATTCACGGCCACAATGACCATGCCCAACACCAACGTAGGCGGATACGTAAACACGGGTTTCGATCTGGTGGCGAACACGGTGGGCGTGGTTATCGCCTGTGTGTTGATTCGGCTTGCGGCCGGGAAATGATGTAGGCGGGGGTTTTAGCAAAGTAGTAGCCGGAACATCACTTTTTCTTTGCGAGTTCTTTTCTTAATAGCTTTCTCAGCTTGGAAATCTCCTCTTCATAATTGCCGGTCCATTGGTAGACAATGGTTCCTTGACGTGATATTAGATAAGTACGAGGAATGGACTGGGAGGCGAATTTGCTATAGATCGTTTTGTTTGAATCGGAGGCCATTGGAAAGGTGTATCCGTGTTCCTGCCGAAAGGCTTTGAGACTGTCGTCGGATTCCTCGCGACCAATCACCAGCATTTGGAAATCGCCGTTGCTTTGGAATTCGTCCCAAATGGTCTGCAAGTGCGGCAATTCCATTCGGCAAGGTCCGCACCAGGTTGCGAAAAAATTCAGGACTATGACCTTCCCTCGCAAATCGACTGTCTGAAACGGCGCCGCTTCAATGCTTGAAAGTTCGAAGTCCGGAGCAGGCTCGCCAATATGCGTGAGCGTGCCCGGTCGATTGGTATGGTCTTCGGCGGATATGACCGGAATAAGCATGGCCGCGGTATGTGGCGCGACGCCTGCTGTGAAAACAACAACTCCCAAAAGAGATTTCGATACTGTTTGCCTGCGTTGTTTTCCGGTTCTTTTTAGAACGGCATGTACCGCATAGGCGATCGACGTAGTCAGGCCGGCGAGCATCACCACAACAGGTAAGGCAAACAGGACTATTTGCAGCGGAGTCCATTGTGGATTGAAGAATGCGATCAATACCGACGCTTGCGTTCCCCAGAACATTGCGAATATCAGGAAGCTAACCAGCGTCATTAGCAGCGGTCGCCTTCGTCGGCCTTTAGTACCGGGTAGAATTGCATATATGCCCAAACCGATTGACGTGGAAAGCGCCGTAAGACCCACGAGTATCATCGCATGATCGGCATACACGAATAATTTATAAGCCTCTTGAGGGGTCATCATTGGTAATCCAATTCCTCGTATGCGGAGTAAGGGGGTGCATCCAATTATCGGTAACTGTTCAAGGTTTTTCAGTAATGTAGACCGGGATGCAACCCGGCGATGAATCCGTCAACCGACACAAATGCCGGGTTGTAATCCGGCCTACAAGTTTATTGGGATTTCGGCTTGTGCGCGGTGGGTTTAGTACGAACGACCGGCCGCAGTCCGATATCGAGCAATTTCGTCGACTGCGAAACATCCACGTCCCCCCCATCGTCCACCTTGTTCTCGCCGACGGAATACACGAGCCAGCCGCCGTCGACTTTCTTGACGATCAACGGCTTGCCGGCATCGCTAAAGGGATCGGTGGTGGCGGACTCCGGCAGCCCCAGGTCGGAAAGGTCGGCCAGTGGCGGCTTTTGCGGATCATCGCGTCGGCCCAGGGCGTTGATGATGCGAAGGACGCTGATCTCGGCTTCGACACGATTGGCCGCTGTTTCTACCGCTTGCATCGACGGGAGAAGCAACAGACCTAGCGGCCCGGAAGAAGGCGGCGTGGGCGAGATGTTTGTCGGTGTATTCGAGGCGTTTTCGGGCAACGCGGCGGTGGCCCGGGCAATCAGCCATTCGAACATGTCGAGGCAGCCGTGCTTTTCTCTGTTAAGAAATGTCAGGGAAAACCAATTCTTGCCGGCACTCATTTGCTCGATATTGTCGAGTACGTATGCACGCTCGGTTTTCAAGGTTTGTAAATACGCCCGTCGAATATCGATTTTCGCCAGTTGGTTTTCCAACTCTTGTCGCACGTTATCCGAGACCCGGCCGGCTTGCAGGGCTTCGTTGGCTTCTTCAATAGCAATGCCGCGACCGGCAAGGCCGTTGGCCATGAAGTTCATCAAGGTTGGGTCATTGTCGCTGAGCCGGCTCAGTCGCAATAGCGTAATACAGTTTTGCACGGCATCGTCGTGCTTGCCTTTTGACATCAACAGGAAGAAACGATACTGATACAAGAGCCGCGCAAACATGCGTCTTTGCTCCACGTTTTGCATTATGTCGTCTGTGGCAACTTTGGTATTTGCGGCATGCTTGCTGTAATCCACCGAACAGGTCGGGCAATCGGCCGCTTGTTCGATCAATGGCATGACTTGCGGATAGGCGGCAAAGGCCGCTTCGATGGCCTCGATTTCGGTGCTGTCGAGATGGCTTTTACGCACGTCGGCGGCCTGTGCAATGGGATAGAGCTGTACGGTCAGCGATTTTGCGTCGCCACGAGCGAGGCGAAGGAACGTGGCCGCGTCTTTGTCGGCCGCGATGTCTTCCGTCTTGATATCCGCAATCGAAACCGGATCATCAGCCGCGCGAATGGCCGCCAGTCGGCGCTCGAGCCGCGAGCCGGATATCCAGAACATAACGGCAACGGCGGTAATAAATATCGCCGCCAGGGCGCCCAGGATAATCCACGCCCATTTGAGCAATTTTCGCTTTTCTTGCGACATAGGCATTACATTATTTCTTTTCTGAGGAGGCATCTGTAGGAGGATTCGTCGCGCGGGGCGATTTATTGCATTATCGCGGGAAATAGGAAAAACCGAGTCTTCGTGAGATTCTTGGTAGTGTTGAATTATTCCAGAAAATCAGAGTGAATACAATGAGACCACGAAAGGACGAAAGATCGAAAACGCGAAACAAGTGAAAAATCCAATTCCGGCTAATTGGACGCTGATATACGCTAATAAACACAATCTCTTTCGAGCTTTCGTCCTTTGGAAATTTCGTGCTGCAAAATGTATTAGGCTTTATCGACAAGACGATTGCCGCCTGAAGGCGGTACTACAAACGGGAACTATAGTGTTTGCAATTCTGTTTCCGCCCGGGTTGAAAGGTCTTTTAGTGCCGCCACGGCCGTTTCCAGCGACGCGCGGGCTTCTTCGGGACATCCGTCGGCGGTGGCCGACCAGACTCGGTTTATGTAGCGTTCGGTCAGGGCGAATTGTAGCAGCAGTTCGGCGCCGTGGCGCATGCCGTAATGTTCGATGAGGATGAAGCGGTTTTCGACGAAAGGTTCGAAATAGGTGACCGAGATAGAGTCGACTTTGTCGCGGATAAGTTCGGGGACCATGTTTTGACGCCTGTCGATTTCGTCGCGGAGTTGCTCGGTGGCCCTGCGGCAATCGATTATTATTTGCATCATGCCTTCTGGGCCCAGGCTCGAGAGCGCGCCGGTGGCGTCTTCGTGTCTCAGGCCCACTCGCCATCCGACCAGGCCCACAACGCAAAGCGCCAGCCCGGCCGCGAAGAGCGGGACCGTATCGGGCCAGGTTTGACCGGCCCAGACCAGATCGGGCGATGGCACCTTGGCCGCGCCGGTGACGGCCAGCATCAGTCCCAGGACAAACAGTGCGAAGCATATTCTAGTCAGCCACATGTCAACCTCCGGCTATTGTCGATTGAATGATGGTGAACATGGCATGTCCCACGCCGGTCAGGGCCTCGCCAACAATCAATCCGGCGGCGAGAGGTACGATTTTGTGTTCGCAGAAGGCGGCGCCTTTCACGCGGCGGAAGGCCATAGTTACCAGGCAACCGAGGCCGTAGCCCAGCGTGATGGGAAAGGGCAGGTACATGGCCAGACCGATGAGCACGCCCAGCCCGGCGGTGGGCGCCAGGCCCAGGGCCATGCCGATGCCGCCGCCCATGAGGTACTTGTCCATGGGCACGTCGCCCGTTTTCACCGCGTTGATGACGCCCATCAGAGCGCCGGCTTGCGGGGCGGGCAGGCTGGTGCCCGGTCCGAATCCGCCTTGGCCGTCCGGGCCGCCCGACCATAGGGCGTAGATGGCGGCCACGGCGATAAACACACCCAGCCAGGTGACGGCGAACTGGACGATCTGTTGCTTGAAGGGTTTGCCGCCAAGCATGAAGCCCGTCTTCAGGTCCTGCATCATGTCGGCG
>JAFGTN010000320.1 GCA_016934075.1 Pirellulales bacterium | reverse complement strand
GTTAGCCCATGCCTTAAAAAACCTCGTGCGAAGCACGCCAATCACAGATGTTAGGCCATTATCGGCCACTAAATTATCCCAAGAACCAATAACACTAACCCGAAGCGCAAGCGAAGGGCAATATGGGCGACTGTTGCTCCCTTCGCTCGCGCTTCGGGTTAGTATTGTACGAAAACCAAATAGAAATATCCGTGCCATTCAACTCATATCTCACACCTCAACTCTAAAAACCATGACCAACCCACGACGTGTTATCGAGGTTAACAGAAACATCATCGGCCCGCCGGTGCCGAGGTTGAATACGGCGTGTCGCAAAATGCCGGATGATTTTCCCGCAGTGGCCAAGTGCCATCTCGACTTGGCCCAAAGACTGTCCTCTCCGGTGCTTATGGGGCCGCCGCTCTGCGACGAGTTGGTGGCTTTAGTGGAACACACCTTCAGCCACGAGGAGGCTGAACTGGCGAGACATCTGGGCGTGGCGAGGGGGCGAAGCGCGGCCGATCTTGCCCGGGCCGAACGACGAGAAGTGGAGGCGGTTCAGCCACTGCTCGACGAAATGGCCGAGCGGAAACATACGATAATCTCGACCGGTGCCGACGAGAAGCGGCGGTACCGGCTGTTGCCGATCATGCCCGGCATGTTCGAGATGGTCCTGATCAGCCAGTCGCCGGATTCCATGAGCGATTGGCACCGGCGTTTTGCCGAGTTGATCGAAGCACTTTTCGAAACGGGCTATCATCTAGAGTACCTGGATAAGAAGACGCCGACATTCGCGAGATTCCTGCCAATCGGCGGTTCGCTTGCCGGTCATCCCATGGCCTTGCCGTCCGACCGCTTGGAGGTGATCCTTGATCGCTACGATAGATTCGCGGTGGCTAACTGCCAATGCCGCATGACTTCGGCCGTCAACGGGCAGCCTTGCGATGGGCCTTTGGAAGTCTGCACCGTGATGGGCAAGCCTGTCAAGCGGGGAGTTGCGGAGGGATGGGCTCGCGAGGTTTCCAGGGAAGAGATTCTGCAAATAAAACGCGAAGCCGAGAAGCACGGCCTGGTCAGTTGGGTTATGAACATAGAATCCACCAAGGTGCAGGTATCTTGTTCTTGTTGCGGTTGTTGCTGCAAGGCGATGCGGTTGGTGAACGAATTTAATGCGCCCGCCGTACTGGCCCCGCCGCATTTTATGCCGCGATTTGACGAAACGAATTGCACGCACTGCGGCCGTTGCGCCACGCGCTGCCCCATGGGCGCGATCACCGTTGACACAGCCGCCAAGACGATCGTTCACCAACCGGCACGCTGTATCGGCTGCGGGCTATGTCAGTTGGCCTGCGAAAAACAGCAGGCGATCGAGATGACGCTCGTCCCGGATTACCGGTTGCCATATAAGAGCTGGTACTCTTTCATCTCCAAAAGTGCTCCCTGGGCTATCGGAAAGGCTTGGAAGACCTGGCGGAACCGGCGGTAGCGTCGTAGTAATGTGCGTTGCGCGACGCATCACCCGCAGTAGTTGTTTTTCGGGTTGAATTCAGTCGATTCTTCGGCTGATATGCAATTGCACTGCACAATAGCCGTAGTTTTTATACGTTTGTTATATTAATGACTAGATGATAGTTTGTTTGTTTTTTGCGTTAAGAGCAGTTGTTTCTCGATGATGGGGCGGTCCGGAGGAAAGATGTCCATCAGCATGTTGTAAAGAGCCACGAGATCTTCGCCTTGTGGCGTGCGGATGTCGCAGCCGTCGAAATCAATCTTCATCGAGTGTATGCTTGTTGGTACTATAGGCCAGGTTGCCATCCACAAAGGTCGCCAGGCATTCGTGATCGGCGTCGAGCACGGCGAGGCAAGCCCGCCGGCCGGGCTGGATGCTTCCCAGTTCATTATCCAGACCCAAGTTGCGGGCGGCATTGGTGGAGGTGTATTTTGCGGCCGTGACGGGATCGATGTCGCAGTGTTCGACCAGGTTGCCGAAGGCACGGTTCATGGTCAAAACACTACCGACCAAAGTGCCGTTTGATATCAATCTTGCGGCTCCGTCGGCGGTGGTAAAACGGCGTCCGTCGACCATCTCATACTCTCCGGACGATAAGCCCGCGCCTGGAAGGCTGTCGGTAATGGCCATGAAACGGTCCGGGCCCAGGCGTTCGACCGCCAGGCGGATATGTTTGGGGCGGACATGCACCAGGTCGCAAATCACCTCGCAACATAGCTTTTCGCAGTCGAGAATCGCATCGAGCAACCCGGCTGTCGGCCCCTTGAGCCAGGGCCAGTTGGGATCATCGCCGTTGCGTTCGAAGGCATTGAAGAGATGGCAGACTTCCGTGAGGCCGGCTTCGACTCCCGCTTGCATTTGCGCGACCGTGGCGCGGCTGTGGCCCAGCGAGGCTACGATACCGTGCTCGCAGAGCAAGCGGACGAGGTTTGCACCTCCTTCGAGTTCGGGCGAAAGCGTCATCAGTTTGAGCGCGTCGCCGGTCTCGTCGATATAGCGACGGCATTCGTCCAGGTCGATTTCCCGCAAAAAAGCGGCGTCCATCCCGGCTTTGCCCTGGATGTTGATAAACGGCCCTTCGAAATGTGCGCCGACGATTTGTGCTGAATCCGGACCGGTGGCAGCTTGCGCCGCGCGTACATTGCGACCGAATTCCAGGTACCGCTCGATAGACAGTGAAGCCACACTCGGCAAAAAGCCGGTCGTGCCGAAGTGGCATTGCATCTTGGCCACGGCCGCGATGTCCTCGGCCGTGAACGTATCGTGACGGCCCAAGCCGTGCATGTGAACGTCGATGAAGCCGGGCAGGATAAGTGCGTCGCCGAAATCGTAAACACGGCTGGTGTTTTGAGGGGATGAACCTACGTCGGTGATTATGCCGTGCTCGAACGTGAGTCCGCCGTCGACTATTCCGTCGGGCGTAACTGCCCTTCCCAGTATGGTTGCCATGCTGTCGTCCTTGCTCTTGTTTCCCGTCATTTGCGATCTGTCGACAGAATGGCTCCGCCCAGTTTGTCGCATACCCGCAGAGAGAAGTCCCAGGCGCGGGTCCATTCTTGTTTTAGAGCGTTCTGGCAGCTTTTTACCAGGATGATATTTTCACCTTTTTGCAAAGTGGCATCGCAGATGTAATGATCGAACTGCCCGCCGTCGTGATAGGTTTGGTAGCCGCAAACGAATTTGCCATTGAGCCAGACCTTGAAGGCGTTGTGTGTGGTCAGACGAAACTGGACCTGGCGGGAACTATCTGAAACAAAACGGGCCCTGGCATATGCTATCACGCTTTTTTTCTCGCCGTAAGCCTTGTTGAAATCGATCCTGGCGTGGTCTCCCTCGCCGGCCAGATCGAAGACCTTGACCTCGCCGTGCTTGCCCTTCCATTTTTTCGCGTCGGAGAAATCGTTTTGTTCCTCGGGTCCATAGACGGCGTTATAGCCTTTGCCGTCGGTGTTGTCGAAGGGGGCCGCCGTCTGCCAGTTGACTATGAAACCGAAATAGCGGGGCAGGTTGATCTCGATGCCCAACTTTTTGAGTTGCCTGGTGATCTGTTTCACCTGGTCTTCTTCGCGGGCTGCCGCGAGGGCCTTTTTATACGTTTGAATGGCTTTCGTTTTATTGTCTTTTGCCGCCTCGGCTTGCTTAATAAGTCGGGCGACCGCGTCGCGACGCATTTCCAGGCAGGCGTCGTCGAGCATCTTTGGTATTATTCGCTCGCGAGCAGACGGATCTTGCGAAATCAACCATTCGTAGGCCAGCCGCCGGGCATGGGGAGCGTGGCTGGTGTTGAGTACAAATCGTTCCAACTCCTTGCTGGGCAAGAAGCCTTTCGAACCGCAGGCAGCGGCAAGCTCGCGGCGATAAATCGTTTCGATTGCCGTGCGCATCCAGTTGGCCGCCAGGGGATTGGCATGGTCCATTCCGGCCAGAATGGCGGGCAGTTGCTTGGCATTGCACTCGGCCAGCCGGGGCCAGGCCTTGGCGGCCTCCTCGTTGCCCACACCCTTTTTATCGACCGCCCGCATCGTTTCCAGCAATTTGGCAAGCTCCGCGTCGCCCGGCGTATCGGCCTCTGCCGCCACAGCCGAAAAAACCACAACGCCTAACAAAATAATAATCACAAAAACAGCTTGAAATCCACACGCAATTTTTCGGCATTCAAGCATTCTTAATTCTTTCGTCATTCTGGCTTCCTCATTCGACATTTCACACCTTCCTCTATCGCATCTGCTTGCCGACCATTATATTGGATCACGTCGGGATTGGAAATGGTCGCAATAAGGATGACGAAATGACTGGTGAATCACATATTTCGTATGATTTTCTCGCGCCACGGAAAATCGTGTTTGGATGGGGCCGCCGAAGCGAGCTTGGCAGCCTTGGGCGTACGCTGGGTCGGCGGGCGTTTATCATCTGTGGCTCTCGGACACTGGCTGCGAACGGCACGATGGACGAGATGACGGCCTTGCTCCAAGACGAAGGAGTGGAGGCGATCAACATTGCCACGATATCGCACGAGCCGGAGGTTGAGGACGTCGACCGCATCGCCGGCCAATTGCGTTCCCGGGCAGTGAAGGAAGGTGATTTCTTGATCGCCGTGGGTGGTGGAGCGGCCATCGATCTGGCCAAGGCCGTGGCCGCCATGGCTACCGATCGGCAAAGCGATACGGTGAAGGATTATCTGGAGAATGTGGGCAAGAATCTCGTCATCACCGAGCCGCCGCTAGCGACCTTGGCCGTTCCCACTACGGCCGGGACGGGGTGCGAAGCTACCAAGAACGCGGTTATATCCAGCTACGATCCGCCATTTAAGAAGAGCCTCCGCGACGAGCGACTGGTACCCAGCATCGCTTTGGTCGATCCTGAATTGACTATTTCCACGCCACCGTCGATCACGGCCGCCAGCGGCATGGACGCCATCACGCAATTGATCGAGAGTTATATATCGCTTAAGACACAACCCATTCCGCGGGCGCTGGCCTTGCAGGGCCTGATGATGGGCATACCGGCCATCGTCGAGGCCGTCGAAAACGGTTCGTCGCGGCCGGCCCGCGAGAACATGGCCCACGCGGCTTTGCTTTCGGGTATATGCCTGGCCAATTCGGGCTTGGGATTTGCCCATGGCGTGGCCCCGGCTCTGGGCGTGCACTGTCGCGTGCCGCACGGAGTCGCCTGTGCATTGATGTTGCCGGTAG
>JAFGTN010000319.1 GCA_016934075.1 Pirellulales bacterium | reverse complement strand
GGCCTATCAACCGGCCACCGTCCCAGTCTATCGCAAATCAATCGCCACCGCCGGCCAGGCCGTTGCACTCACCGGCCCATGGTCCGGACCGCCCGGACGGCCAGTCAACCCAATCTTCCACGGAACAAAATTCCACGCAGTTCGTGGCCGTGCGTCCCGGCGAATGGCGACCGGCCTCCGAGTCCCAAGAGCATGGTTCGGACTTGCAAGACCCACAACAACCGGCTGAAGAAATCATCGACTTCTCAGACCTCAGCAACATCGCCGGCGACACCTGGCCAAGCCGCTTGAAAACGATACTGGCAGCCGTGGGGCTGTTCGCCATCTTCTTCCAATGCATGCGGCTGCTGGGTTCCAATGACTGACCAGACCATGCCAAACAACCCACCGCTGGACGACTACCGCTGGCTTGTCGGCTCCGAAGCCCAAGCATGGCTCCACCGTGTTGAAGAAGATCGGCGAGACACGCTGGCCATCGCCCAGTCGCTGCGTCGCGATCTTTCCGCAAGCCGCGTGCACCTACTGCTCGAACAGATCGAGCTGCGCCGTCGTGCTCGCGACAAGTTCGCCGACGCCGGTCGCATGTTTTTCACCCGTACCGGCCTGGAACAATCGACCGATCAAATCGTGGCCGCCTACAAGGTACTGCGTTTTGCCTCATATGTCGGCCGAGTCGATCTGTGCTGTGGCATCGGCGGCGACCTTATGGCCCTTGCGCGACAAGATACTAAAGCGCAAACAATGGGCGTCGACCTAGATCGCGTCACGGCCTTGCTGGCCGCCGCAAACGTACGCAACACCTGTCCCAACGCCCGGACGGTTGTCGCTAACGCGGCCGACTTCCGTGTGCCCGACGGCCATGCCTGGCATCTCGATCCCGACCGCCGCCCCCAAGGCCGCCGCACAACGCAACTCGTATGGCACAGCCCCGACCTGGCCGCTGTCGAACGGCTCATCCATCGTTGTCCACACGCAGCGATCAAACTCGCCCCGGCCGCCGACGTACCCCATGCCTGGCGCGACAGCGTCGAACTTGAATGGATATCCCGCCGCCGGCAGTGCCGCCAACTAGTTGTTTGGCTCGGTAACTTGGCACTCTCGGCCGGCCTGTGTCGAGCAACGCTCTTGAGCGCAGACACTCTCGACGCCCAGCCAACGGTCCACTCGATTGTCGGCCGGCCGGCCGTCAGCATACCCACGGCTTCGGCCTTGGGTACCTTCATTCTCGAACCGGACCCCGCCGTCCTTGCCGCCGATCTCAGCGGCGAACTGGCCGCCCGCCACAGTCTAAAACGCATCGCCCCACAAAGCGCATACCTCACCTCCGACACTCCGATCGCCGAAGCCCTGCTCACTTGTTTCCAGATAGAAGATGTCCTGCCCTTCGACCGCAAACGCCTCAGGCGTCACCTGGCCCAGCACGATATCACCCGCCTGGAAATTAAACAACGAGGCATGTCAATTGATCCCCAACGCCTGCAAAAAGAACTCCAAGTCGCCGGAGCCCGCACTGCCGGCGACACCGATCCCGTATTGATCCTCGCCCGCCGCGATAACTCGGCCATTGCAATTCTTGCCAAGCGAATGAGAGAGACGTAAGAGCATCTTGCTATCGATCGCCTCAACTGTTTTATGGGTATACACACTCGTCGATTGCCTCATGAACGAACCCTCGGAGGGTAACGACAAGGTGATCTGGGCATTGGTTATTGTATTGACCGGCCTGATTGGATCGCTGCTGTACTATTTCATTCGGCGCCCGGAACGAATCAGAAGATATGGGCAATAACTGGTAGGGTGCGTCCGCGACGCACCGAAATCAATGGAAATCCAATCGCAATCCGGTATTTTGACGGTTGATCGCAGAAATCCTTGCCGGATCACGATGCGGCTTGCTTCAAACATCACCGCTTCCGGCGTCTCCAACCGCAAATCCCCACCAGCCACATTAATCCCACAGCCATTGACGGCTCGGGCACGCTCTGCCCTGTATCATCCACATCGCGTTGCCAATTCGCGGCCAGGAGCGTGATGTCGATTTCGTTCACGGCTCCGTCGCAATTGAAATCGCCCATTTCCCAGGTAACCCCGGTGCCGGTCTGCCAACCGGCAGCCACAAGGGCTGCGTCGGTGTCGTCGACTGTTCCGTCATGATTCGCATCACCGATCAGGGCCCGTTCCACGGTCAATACGGTATAGCCCGCCAGATCACCTTCGCTCACATAGCTCAACCAATAATCCCGCCCGCTGGTCGCGCCCGTGATATCAGCCCAAGCCGCGTTGATATGGTCCCAATAGCGAATCGCGTCCGAGCCATCGATCAGATCCAAAAACTCGTCCAGTGAACCATCGGCATCTCCATACAAAGCCAACTTGCCGCCACCGGTCATGTTGATGTAACTCGCGCCGCCGTACTTGACAAACAGGCCGCCTGCAACATCAACCCGTCCGCCGCCGGTGATCGTCAACGTACCATCGCCCGCATCGCCAACATACAGGCCATCACTGTTCTTCCACGTCGAACCGTTGCCGTCGACTGTGACTTGGCCTGTCGAATCCAAGGCATAGCCGATGAACCCAAAGCCATTGTCCACCGCTCCACCGTCGGTAATGCTGAGGGTACCGTTGCCGAGAAAACCTACATAGTGCGAACCGCCGTTCGTCCACGTCGAACCGGTCCCGGTAACGGTGACCTCACCCGATGCATTTGCACTATAACCGATGTAGCCCGTGTCGTTATCGACCGAGCCGCCGCCAATGATATCCATCACCCCGCTGCCGCCGCGGCCGACGTAAAGGTTGGAACTGTTCGTAAACATCGAACCGGCGCCGTCTACCGTGACTTGGCCACTCGAGCCGGGATCGTAGCCGATAGAGCCGCGATAAGTACTGACGGTGCCGCCGGTGATCTCAAGCATGCCGGAATCACTTTGACCGATAGACGCGTGCGTGCTCGTCGTCCAACCGGTGGGATTGGCGGGCGACAAATCGCCACTCCAATCGATCTCGCCACAAGCCAATTGCCCAAAAAAAATCACGCACAAGAATACAGCACTCACACGGTAACAATATATTGCCTCCAAGTTGCCAAGCATAGTCATCCCTATCCTAGTACCGCGATTTTCAGATCAATGAGGTGAATTCGGTTGCGGCACGGCCGCATATTTCTCCTAGAGTGGCAATTTTAACAAGTCATTGCGTAGAAACAAGACTCTGACACATATAATTATTCACACCTATTATGGTGCGGATTGCATCGCAGAAAGACTGCTTACCAGATGATACTATGCGCGAAGCGCAAGCGAGGAGAGGAAAAGTTTGGATTACCGCTTGGCGCGAAGCGCAAGCGAGGAGAGGAAAAGTTTGGATTACCTCTTGGCCCCAAACGCCGGCCGAACGGTCGTCACCCAAATAAACGGCTTGCCGCTGTCGTCCACCCGCAGATCGTACTGCAGTTTCGCCTGGGATAGCGCTCGGCGCAAAGCCAGCCCATAGGTCGTCCGTTTGGCGGGCAGCGTAACGTCGACCTTCCCCAAATCGACTCCGTGACGAGTCAACGCCGCCCGGTCGATAAGAATGGGCGTTTTGAGTTTCTCGCCAACAGCGTCCAGTACCTTGCGCAACGGAACGTTTTGAATGCTGACGTTATGGAAGCGGAACAAAGCCGGCAATACTTCGCGTTTCGTACCCGACGGCAACCATCCCACCGACCACTGCTTCGCATCCTCGTCCTTGCCGCTTTCCGTGGCATCGTCGGCTCCTAGCGATACGACGACATACTTCAAACCACCCCCTTTAATCTCGGTAGGCACGAAACCCAATTCCAGCGGACGCAACACATAAGCCAGTACCGTACCGCTGGAAAAACCGGCCAACTCGTTCTCGACCGTGTCCTGCGCAAGCGTGGCCTTAAGACGCGGCTCGATCGACAGCGGCAGTTCCAACTGAGCCGCAACCCGGTCTAGCACGGCCGCCCGCGTTTCGGCCACGGTCGAAAAATTGACTACTTTCCCCAAATCCTTCATCACCCGGTCGAATTGGCTCTTCGTCAAACCGAACACGCCTGTCGGCTCGCGACTTTCCCGCGGACCGTTCTCGGCCAGATCCTTCACCCATGCCGCAACCCCGTCGGCATCGCCCGGCCGAAACCGCGCGCCCGGCAACACCAAATCTCCACCGGTCTGAATCATGCCCAACACGTCATAAAAAGGCATCTGGTCGGTTCCACGCGACTTGATCTCGATCTTATCGCTTTTTCGGGCAGCCCGAATACGTACGTTCCGTACACCGGCCTCACCCAGATCCTTCGACCAGGATTGATATGAAGTAATCGGTGCGCCCTTCTCGCCCGCGATTATTAGACTCACTCGTCCCTTAGGTTTGGCCCCCTCGACTGTATCCGGGCCGTCAAAGCCGACCCCCCAGATATACATAGCAGTCGCCGTTACAACCAGAAATTGTGCAAAACGTGTCATTTCGTCCACCTCGCCGTGGTTATAGGGCGTAAACGCCTTTCCTATTTTGCCAGACCCCGCTTTTACGGCAATAAATCCCTATGAATTATAGCACCCTAGCAATCCCATGCATGGGCGAGGGGCAAATGGGATACTAAGGGGCGGCCTAAAAATAACTTGTGGTGCGGGCTTACAGCCTGCCCTGTGCAGCCAGGCCGGCCGCACCACAAACCGGAAAGTGATTTATCGGCCGCCTCTAATCAGCCCGGCACCTTGCATACAGCGACAAATTAGCCAAAATGGCTACTACGTAAATAAACGACGTCCATCGAAACGTCACGTTTTGGAAAAACATAACCATACAGATCGAAGGAGTTATATCATGGTACGACCGGTAACCCTCTGCACGGGCCAATGGGCCGACCTAAGTTGCGAAGACCTCGCGCGTAAATGTCAGGGCTTCGGCTTCGACGGCATGGAACTGGCCTGTTGGGGCGACCACTTCGAAGTCGACAAGGCCATGGCCGAAGACGACTATTGCTCGAAAAAACGCGAAATGCTGGAGAAATACGACCAGCAGGTCTTCGCCATCAGCGCCCACCTGGTGGGCCAGGCCGTGTGCGACAAGATCGACGTGCGTCACAAGGCCATCCTGCCCGACTATATTTACGGCGACGGTGATCCCGACGGCATCAACCAGCGTGCCATCGAAGAGATGAAGCAAACCGCGCGAGCCGCTCAGCGGAT
This sequence comes from Pirellulales bacterium, assembly GCA_016934075.1. Taxonomy (GTDB): domain Bacteria; phylum Planctomycetota; class Planctomycetia; order Pirellulales; family Thermoguttaceae; genus JAFGTN01. Next base: position 273 of record JAFGTN010000319.1, on the reverse strand, counting down.
GGGCGTCGAAGTGGTCAACGGTTTCACCGGTTCGAGCATCTGGCACCTTCTCTACTCCTACCCGCCCATCCCGCCGGGCGTAATCGACGACGGCTTCAAGCTGCTGGCTGAGCGTTGGAACCCGATCCTCGACGTCTTCGCCGAATGCGGCATCAAGTTCGCCCTGGAAGTTCACCCCACGGAAATCGCCTTCGACCTGATCACGGCCCAACGCGCCGTGGAAGCCATGGACGGCCGCGAAGAGTTCGGCTTCAACTTCGACCCCAGCCACCT
>JAFGTN010000029.1 GCA_016934075.1 Pirellulales bacterium | reverse complement strand
GCCTTGAGTTTGCCCAGACGACCAGTGCGGGCAAGTTCGCAAGCGAAAGCAAAGTGCGGCAGGCTGCGGCGTTGCGTACCAGCCTGGAAGACTCGCCCCGTGCGACGCATGGTTTCGGCCAAGATCAGGCTTTGTGCGATGTTCTTGGTGCAGGGCTTTTCGCAGTACATATCCTTGCCGGCGCGCGCGGTGTAGACGGCAGCCGTGCAGTGCCAGTTGGGACCGGTGGCGATCAGCACCGCATCGATGTCTTTGCGATCCAAGAGGTCGCGAAAATCACGGTAAGTCGCACAGTTATTATTGCCGTATTTCGTATCCGCGATTTTCTTGACGGCCGCGCGGCGATCGGCTTTGACGTCGCAAACTGCCACGAACTGTACGTCGGGCTGGGGCAGGAAACAACTCAAGTCGTAGGTTCCACGGCTTCCGATACCGATGCCGCCCATCACGATCCGATCGCTCGGTGCGGCGGCGCCTTTGCCGAACGCCGTTTGGGGTATAATCTGAGGGGTCATCAAAAGGGCACCCGCCTGGGCCGCCTTCTTCAAAAAACGCCGCCGCGAACTGTTCGCGGGCCGATTGGACGCTGAGTTTTGGTGTGCAGAATTACGCGCCATCATCTGAAGTCTCCGTTTCTCGGATCAATTGCAGGAAGGTTTTGAAACTTACGCCGTGACTCCGCAAGAAGCACATTCAATCGCGTAAGATCCATTGGGTTGCGAGCTAAGCCCGCAATTGGGAAATGTGGGGAAAGTATTAGTATATATTAAGATGCACGATATCGTCTACATGCTTCCGCATGAAACGGTGTCTCACGCGTTCAAACGAGGGCATAACAGGCAATTACAATGGGATATCGCTTTATTAATCCGCTACCATATAACTTATCATGTTCGTTTTACGAGGGCCTTGGTTCGTAGCCGGACACGCAAGCGTTCGGATCGTTCAACGAGAAAATTGGAGACATCCCACTTCTTGCGAATCCGGCTACCGTCTGGTTAAAACTTTGCTTTTTTTCGCTTGCGCGGGCGTTTTTTAGGCCCTGCACGAGAATCCTGGTCAGCCATGAAGCTTGATACGGCTTTGGATGAATCTCGGTGCAGAAATGCTTGCAAAGCCGGATCACCAGTCAAGCGCATCCAATCAGCCAACTCTCCGCGCATTTGATCTATTTGTGCGCGGTATTTCGGATCGTCTATCAGATTATGCAAAGCATCGGGATCGTTTTCGAAGTCATAGAATTCTTCGAGAGTACGGTACTGGAAATGTCGCACCCGTTCGGCAATCCGCTGGTCCGTCTCTGCGGCGTCTTTCATTGCCTTGAACGATCGACCGCTTTGCGACTCGTTGCGGAACACTCGATGGTCGTCCGACCATGGATTGAATATATATCCCCAGCGCCGGTTCTGTACGCATCGCATGGGATACCTGCGCCGGGCGGACGTTTGATGGAATTGGGTGAAGACCTTGTCGCGACCAGCTTGCGATTTACCCTCAAGAACCAGCAGGAACGAAAAACCGTCCATGCCATCCGGAAGCGGCAATTTAAGCGCGTCGAGAACGGTCGGCATCAAATCAACACCCGAAATAAAATGCTTTTGATCAATGGTTCCCGCCTTGACTTTGCCCGGCCAGCATACGATCCACGGCGTCCTGGTACTGTGTAGATATACGTTCGTTTTGGCAAACGGCAGCGGCATGCCGTGATCGGAAAGGAACATCACCAGCGTATTGCCTTCCATGCCCGAGTCGTGAAGCACGTCGAGTACCGCCCCGACCGTGTCATCGCACCGCCGTACCGAACTGTAATACTCGGCGATCTCACGGCGAACCGGCGGAATATCCGGCAGGAACCCCGGCACAACGACCTCGCCGGGCTGGAATATGTGTGAAGGCATCGCGAGCGGTCCATACTTTCGTCGCATACCGGCTTCCTGATCGCTGCCGGAAAACGGGCGGTGCGGGTCGTGCGAATTAACCATCAGATAAAACGGTCTGCCATCGGCTTTGGCACGTTGGAAAAAGCCTTTAACGAAATCGCGATAGCGGCCCGGATCGCGGCCTTGGCCCAATTCTTTCATGTCGTGGACCATATCCCACTCGAATTCGGCCTTCGGGGTCGAGTGCCCAACCTTGCCGAGAATTCCAGTAATATAACCGGCCTCTTTTAGCGTTTGCATCAGTGTGGGATGGTCGGCTTGCATGTGCTGGAAACCTTCGATACCGCTACGATGCGGGTAGCGTCCCGTGGCCCATACTCCGCGACAAGGTTGGCAAACGGCGATCGTCACATGCGAATGCACAAAACGCATACCATGCTCGGCCAGCCGGTCGATGTTGGGTGTTGTTTTACTGACCTTGCATCCATAAGCCCCCACCGAATCGCAGTTCATATCGTCGGCCGTGATTAGCAGCACATTGGTTCGAGGTTTTTTCGCGTCCTCTGCCAGCGCCGGGCAAATCAGAAAAACACAGCAACACATGAAAACGCACAAACGCCACACGACCGGAGTCGCTACGGACTTATAAAATTCGTGGCTCATTATTCTAGAAGTCCCATAAGAAACTCTTGACTACATCCCTTAATCCAAAACGCGCCATCGCGATATTCTTTGATACTGATTGGCGAATTCCCCACAAAAGCTACCAGCACGGCAATGACCAACAGCACAAGTAAAACAATCGGCAATCCGGTCACGTCAAGCGTTGTGGACAACAACATCATCCAAAACAGCACGAAAACGATCAAAGATTTGACTAGCAACCTATTTCGATATCGTTTTCTGATTCTCGGCTGTAAGCCGAATGTCAGTACGCATTTCTTTTGGGTTGCCAGATAGGCGATCAACAGACCAAACGGACCTGCCAGGAAGAAAAAGCCTATAATCCACGATGGGTACCAGATAGTCGTCAGTTTTTTCATGTCCGCCGACGACACCGGCTGATTAGTTTTTATGCAAATCTCGGGCAGAACCGTTCCCGATGCGACGATTAATGAATCGCCGTCGACAAAACTGCTGGGTACGGGCGAGGACGATGTTCTCGGCACGATTGGCGGACTGCTTAGTGGTGGCGCTCGAAAAGGATTGTTATCCATAAATTTGAACTCCCCTGTGTTTCCTTCACTGATTGAAATGCCCCGTCTGATCGACAAAGTCAAACCATTAGCACAAAGAGCTACCCTTAATTCAAGACATGTTAACCCCTAAACAGAGCCTAGTCAATGATGGGGGGGCGTTCTGTTTTCGAGTGTGCTATTTGAGATCCCCCCACCCAATTCTTGACTCGCACCCGGCCGCGGCCCATAATCACATTTAACCCCATTGTCGGGTCACGACCCGGCCTACGATTACTTCCCAAGAATCACAAAGAGTCTCAGCATGCAACGCCTCGTATTGACCGCACTGGCAATTTTCATCTTGAGCCAGCCCCAAATCATCGCCGCCGAAAAATCTACCCAATCACGGCCTAACATACTTTGGATCTCCTGCGAAGACATCAGCCCAAACCTTGGTTGCTACGGAGACAAAAATGCCCACACCCCCACGCTCGACCATCTGGCAAAACAAGGGGTGCGATATACCAGCGTCTTTAGCACGGCCGGTGTTTGCGCGCCCACCCGCTCGGGCATCATCACCGGCATGTATCCCACTACGCTGGGCTCGAACCACATGCGCTCTCGCATAACGCTGCCCGATCATGTCAAGTGCTTCCCCGAATACCTTCGCAAAGCCGGCTACTATTGCACCAACAACGTCAAGACCGACTACAACTTCGACGTGCCCAAGACGGCTTGGGACGAGTGTAGCCGCAAGGCTCATTGGAAAAACCGTCCCGCGGGCAAACCATTCTTCGCGGTCTTCAACATCACCGTCTGCCACGAGAGCCAGATACGCTCAACCGACGAGCGGCACACCAAAAACACCCGCCGGCTTACGCCCGAGCAAAGGCAAGATCCAGACAAGTTGACGCCTCCGCCCTATCACCCCGACACTCCGGTAGTGCGTCACGATTGGGCCCGATATTACGAAATCATCACGGCCATGGACTATCAGGTCGCCGACCGGCTCAAGGAACTTCGCCGGGCCGGTCTGGAAAAAGACACCATCGTCTTCTTCTGGTCAGATCACGGAGCAGGCTTGCCGCGAATGAAACGTTGGCTCTACGATTCGGGCACGCTTGTGCCCATGATCGTCCGCATTCCGAAAAAGTTTCGCACCGACGGACAGGGTAAGCCTAACACGGTCGACGACCAGTTGATCAGCTTTATCGATCTGGCCCCCACCGTCTTGAACCTGGCCGGTGTATCCACTGCCAAGCATATGCAAGGCCGCGCTTTTTTGGGCAAAAACCTGTCGCCGCCGCGTGAATACGTGTTTGGTGCCCGCGACCGCATGGACGAACGCTACGACATTATCCGTTCAGTTCGCGACCGCCGTTACCGCTATATACGTAACTACGATCCGTCCAAGACATATGCTCAAGAACTCGAATACATGGATCAAATGCCTACTATGAAGGAACTGCGGCGTCTGCACGCGGCAGGCAAGCTCACAGACGCGGCCGAACTATTCTTCCGAAAAACCAAGCCTCTCGAAGAGTTGTACGATCTTGACAAAGACCCTCACGAGATAAACAACCTGGCCGATTCACCTCAATATGAAAAAATCCTCAACCGCATGCGCGGCGCTCTCCGAAAGTGGCAGGATGAGACCAAGGACCTGGCCCTCATGCCCGAGCCGGAGTTAAACTTCCGCGCAAAGAAATTCGGCAGCCAATACGCCATTTTGCGACAACCGGGCGCCGAAGATCTAATCGGCCGGCTCCGCGCGGTGGCAGATGCCGCGAACACCGGTAATGCCCGCAAGCTGATGGCGGCAATGGACGACCCGGACGCCGCCGTGCGTTGCTGGGCCGCCACCGGGCTGGGCAACCTGGGCTCCAAAGCCATGGACTCGCTACCACGTCTGGAAGCCGCCCTCAAAGACGATTCACCAACCGTCCG
>JAFGTN010000318.1 GCA_016934075.1 Pirellulales bacterium | reverse complement strand
GAATCTGCAACTTCGCGAACGTCTGGGAGTACAAAGCGAAATCGTGGGCACCAGCCGGGTCATTCGCGAAATCACTGAAGAGATCGCCCGCGCGGCGGCCACAAACGCTACCGTTCTGATCCGCGGCGAAAGCGGAGTGGGCAAGGAACTGGTGGCACGGGCCATACACTACTCCAGTTCCCGGCACAAAAACACCTTCGTGTGCCTGAACTGCGCGGCCTTGAGTGAAGATCTTTTGGCCAGCGAATTGTTCGGCCACGAACGGGGTGCTTTTACCGGCGCCACCGAACGCAAGGTGGGAAAATTCGAGGCCGCCGACAAGGGCACGCTGATGCTCGACGAGATCGGCGAAATGAGCCTGGGCATCCAGTCAAAGTTCCTGCGCGTCATTGAAGGACATCCCTTCGAACGCGTGGGCGGCAACAAACCGGTCAAGGTCGACGTACGAGTGATCGCCGCCACCAACCGCGATCTGGAACAGGATGTAGCCGACGGACTCTTCCGCCGTGACCTTTTTTTCCGATTGCGGGTATTGGAAATGGTGGTACCGGGGCTGCGAAAACGGCTCGAAGACATACCCGAACTGTCTCATTATTTCCTGGAAAAATTCGTGGGAGAGACGGGGCGCAAGATTGAGGGTTTCACCGATGACGCCATGAGCCAGTTGCTGAACTACCGCTGGCCGGGCAACGTACGCGAACTGAAGAACGTGATCGAACGGGCCGTGGTTCTATGCCGCGGCCAAAAAATCGACAGCCCGGACCTTCTGCTATCCAAGCTGGCCACCTCGGGTGACACGGGTCAGATCGATCCCAACGAAAAAGAGTTCCACCCCAGTTCGCTCGACGACATCGAACGCGACCACATTCAGGCCACGCTCGAATTCACACAATGGAACAAAAGCCAAGCCGCAAATTTCCTGGGTATCGAACGCTCGACGCTCGACCGCAAGATCCGCCGATATGAGCTGGTAAACGAATCGCGGCAGTAAGGACTTCTCTGGGGTTGTGGCTCTTAACCGTGGAAGTTGTTATATTAATAGAAAACACGTTGTGGGGAGTGACTGCTTCTGGAATCGGATCTTGCTTACCTAGCACGGATTATTCACGTAGGGTGGGTCGAGGTCGCGCAAATCATTGGTGGGGCTCACAAAATGAATGAACAAATGATTTACAGTGTCTCATTGCCGCGTTTCGCATCTTTGCTCGCCGTGACGGTCGTAGTAGCTGCCATGATCTCCATGCCGGCCATGGCCGTTGAACTGCCCAAGCGCGGCGTCATTGCCCATCGCGGCGATATGGCCACGCATCCGGAAAACACCCTGGCGGCCTTTAAGGAAGCCATCCGACTGGGCGCCCATGTGATTGAGTTCGACGTTAAAGGGACCAAAGATCATCAGATGGTGTTGATGCACGACCCGACCGTCGACCGCACGACCAACGGCACGGGCAAGGTGTCGAATTATACGCTGGCCGAGATCAAGCAATTGGACGCGGGCAGTTGGAAGGCACCGCAATTCGCCGGCGAGCGAGTTCCCACATTGGCCGAAGCGTTGGCAATCATGCCGCGGGATACATGGCTGATGGTGCATCTGCATGCTACCGGTGCCGACCTGGCCAAGGCCGCCGCCAATACTGTGATTGGAGCCAAGCGCGAACATCAGGCCATTTTTCTCGTGCCGCCGGCGGAAGTGCCCGGCATCAAGCAGGCCGAACGGGACTCCGGCAAAAATCTTCTGATTTGCAATCTGGACACGCGCGGCACGGGCACGAATTACGTCGACCAGACAATAAAAGGTGGGTTCGACGCACTAGTGTTTAGCGGCAAAGGATTTCCACTTGCAAGCGACATCAAACGGCTTAAGGACAATGGTGTTCGTATCTGCTTTTACGGCACCGACGACCCCGAAACCCTGACGCACTGGTTTAACAACGGGATTGAGTTCCCGGTAGTGGACAACCTCAAGTCATCTCTAAAGGTAGCGCAAAAGCTGGGCATCAATCCCTGGAACCCGCCGCAGACACCAAAATCACGCTGAACAAGAGCAATACCTTCGATCTAAAAGGCGTTTTTGACAAAGCCATGAAGATTGAATTAGCGAATAATACATTTCGCCTCGCGCCGATTGTGCCGATCTTAACGAAGGGGTGTGCGACCCCTCGATGGAAAACCGCCACGAATCTCCCTCATTGCGGTGGCGTTAGCCGTTTGCGTATCCCAGAATTTCGGAGAGACAATAAGTGTCCACACATAGTCCCACCAGTCGAGATATTTGGAGTACGTTCAATGGCCATCGCGACCGCCGATAATTCATCTCTGATCGCCAACGAGGATTTATTCAAGGCTATTAACGCCGGTGTGGAAAGTTGCTTGACCATGTGCGATTCGTCGGTCAAATGCGTGGGCATGTCGACGATTCCAACCCGCGACACGGGTGAGGTAACGGGCATGATCGGCGTTCACGGGCAAGTTTCCGGCTTCATCACCGTCAACATGGCCGAACACGTGGCGCGCAAGGCTATCGGCGGTTTGCTGCAGGACGAGTTCGAAAAACTCACCTCGCAAGTGGTCGACGGCGTGGGAGAAATGACCAATATCATTGCCGGTGGCGTCAAGAATGTGCTCTCCAACACGCCTTGGGCATTCTCGAACGTGACCGTGCCCTCGGTCATCATCGGGCAGAATTATCAGATTGCTTATGCTACCGGTCTGGAGTATCTTTCGGTTACCTTCGAACAACCCAACGAAGAGACACTGCTATTGGATGATCGGTTGCTGAAAGTGGCCATCTCGCTGATCCGCCTCTAAAGCCGGAGGCTAGTGCCTTACCGCTCAAGAAAATGGTAGGGCGAAGCTCCCGCTGAGTCGGGTTCCTTTTGCCGCAGTCCGCTGTACACGGCACGACTCTATGTTATAATTCTCTCTATTGTCGGCCTGCGCGCCGGCCGAATGATCGAAAAGATCTTTCGTAGTGGGTTCTTGGCTCTGTAAAACAGCATAACAGTTCAGCAAAGGATTTTACCCTTGACAATCCACAAGGAAGAAACGACTCGGCAACAAACCACAAATACCGAGAGTGAAATGGACACTCGCAAAACCGCACATACCGAGGTCGATCATGAGCATCTGATCCGATACGTGCGAGAATTCGCGCCGTTTTTGATCGAGCGGGCTTCGGGATCGTATATTTACGACCAAACAGGCAGGGCAATTCTCGATTTCACGTCCGGACAGATGTGCGCGACCGTGGGCCACAACCATCCGGCCGTTGTCGAGGCCGTCGAACAAGGCTGCCGGCAGGTCATGCATCTGCTGAGCTGGTTCCTCTCTCCACCGGTAATCGAATTGTGCAACCGCCTGGCCGACATGCTCCCGCCTTCGCTGCAAAAAGTTTTGCTCTTGAACACGGGCGGCGAGTCGAACGAAGTGGCCTTGCGGATCGCAAAGCTGCACAGTGGAAAATTTGAGGTCGCGGGGCTGAGCGCTTCTTACCACGGTCTCACCGCCGGTGCCGGTTCGCTTACGTACTCCACCGGGCGCAAGGGCTATGGCCCGGCCTCGGTTGGAACCATGGTCATTCCCGCCCCCAACTGCTATCGCTGCCCCATCAGACAGTGTCCCCAACAATGCAAACTGGCCTGTCTGGAAGCGGGATTCGAATTGATCGACAGCCAATCGGTCGGGTCGCTGGCCGCCTTCATCGCCGAACCCGTCATCAGCGCCGGTGGCGTAATAGTGCCGCCGCCGGGATATCTCGCGCGGCTGAAGGAACTATGCCGGGCAAGAGACATGCTGTTGATACTGGACGAAGCCCAAACCGGGCTGGGGCGAATGGGAACCAACTTTGCCTACGAACACGAAAACGTCGTGCCCGACATTCTCACGCTCTCCAAAACGTTGGGCGGAGGATTGCCCTTATCGGCTACCATCGTCAGCCCGGAAGTCGAACAGGATTGCTACGAAAAAGGTTTCATGCATATCTCTTCGCATGTTTCCGATCCGCTGCCGGCCCTGGTTGGACTGGCCGTGCTGGATGTTCTGAAACGCGAGAACCTCTCACGAAATGCCGCGGAAATGGGCCAACGTTTGCAAAACGGCCTCCTGGATATGCAGAAACGCTACCACGTAGTGGGTGACGTTCGCGGTCGGGGGCTGCTGTGGGGAGTTGAAATCGTAAAAGACCGGGATACCCGCGAACCCGACCACGATCTCGGCTCGGCCATCTCCAACCGCTGCCTGGAATTGGGCCTGAGCATGAATATCGTGCATTTCCCCGGCATGAGCAGCGTTTGGCGAATCGCGCCACCACTGACCGTAAGCGAGGAAGAGATCGATAGCGGTCTGACGATTCTCGATCAAGCAACGCGGGAATGTGTCGATATCTAACAGATCTCGGCAGAATTCGATGACGCTCCCTTGCCCTAAGCAGGTTTTTTCACCATTACTGCAACCATAACAAGTCATTGACAAACGGCCCACTATATGGTAAAATATAATGGTAAATGGTAATAGTTATTGGCATCCATGGGAGTATTCAAATGCGTATTGGGATAGACAAAACAGGGCGTGTTGTATTGCCCAAAGCGGTTCGTGAGCAATATGGTTTAGATCCCGGGACAATCCTGGAAGTCGAAAGCTCCGACGAGGTAATTGTGTTGCGGCCAATACACGAAGAGCCATTGGTTCGCGAAAAAGACGGATTCCTGGTTGTTTCCGCGACGGTCGATGAAGACTTGAGCGATGCGGTAAGTCGTATGCGTGAAGAACGTATTGGCGGCATCACTTCTGTCAAATCGAAGGAAAGTCGACAATGAAGGTGTTCTTCGATACTTCCGTGCTAGTAGCCGCCTGCATCGAAAGTCATCCGGAACATATAAGATCATTCCGTTCGCTGCAACGCGTTAAGAACGACAACTGGGAGATGGTGGTTGCCACACACACTTTAGCGGAACTGTATGCCGTTCTGACACGAGTTCCGATTCGACCCCAAATAGCTCCGGCTATTGCACGTCGCATTATCAAAGATAATGTCGAAACGATCGCCAACATCAAAAGCATTTCAACACAGCGATACAAAACCGTATTAGACGAAATGGCAAGCCGGAATCTTTCAGGCGGAATTATCTACGACGCTTTAGCTGCCAGCATTGCGGTAGCTGAAAACGTAGACGTTCTTTTGACGCTCAACCGAAAGGACTTTCTTCGCGTTTGGTCCTTGGATGAATCTATCATCCGCGAGCCGTAAATACCGACTCACCCTTCCACCAACTCCTTATGCCGCACACTCTGATTGATCTCGGCTAACTTAGGATTCGCTCGCAACAAAGACAGCACCTCGCGCCAACCGGCCGTTTCCCGCGTGCCCAGCAAGCGGTAGATCTCGCGGACAAACTGCAAATCCTCGGGCGTGTCGACGGTCCAGCGATAGTTGCTGTGGTCTTCACGACCGGTGACCGATAAAAGTTGGAACATTTCTGGATGGCCATAAATGTAAGGCGTGACGTGAATTCGTTCGTAGGGCTCGCCGGCTTCGAGCCAGGCATGGGCCAGGGTTGCCGCCGACATGGCTTCGGTGTCCAGGCCGCGAGGATATGTGCGGCGTATAAAGTTAGAAGCGTAATCGGCGTGACTATCAAGAAAAGCTCTTACCACGCGGTCGGTTTCTGTCGGATCGATTAATGGACAATCGGAAGTGATGCGTACAATCACATCGGCATGGTGCGCATCGGCGGCTCTATTGTAGCGGTCCAAAACATCGTCTTCGCTGCCGAGAAAATAGGGTACGTCGAGCCGTCGGCATTCGTCGATGATCGGCTCGTCGCTTTCGTGCGACGTGGTGGCCACCACAACCTCATCGATCAGGCTTGCGCGACGCGTTCGCCCCACCACCCGTTCCAGCATGGTCCGCCCGTGCAGATCCATTAAAACCTTGCCGGGCAAACGTGTACTGCCCATTCGTGCCTGGATAATAGCCACAACCTTAGCGCGTCTCATTCGTCGATCCTTCCTTGAACGTGCCGCACGGAAGCTGCATTTGAATTGTTCAAACGGCACATCGCCCGTTACACAAGTTAAATGCATTCTCGAAATAAAAAACCCCGACCGGCTTCACTGCCGATCGGGTCATTATATTACGATAAATTCGGGTTTCGGGTCAAACCCGATATGCAGTACTGCTTCGTAGTTTCCGTGGGCTTCGCGGACTTCGAACGAGTACTATACGGCCTTTTTCGAAGGAACCATGTCGTTCCGAACCTGCTTCGATTCGGTAACCGGCTTGGACTTGGCTTTGCCTTTCTTGCTGTTGGATTTCTTGGATTCGGCTTTCTTGGCGGCCGTGTCCAGTTCGACACCACGCAAAATAAATGATTTGACGGTTTTGGGGCTCTGACCGCCGATAAGGCACCTGCGTAACCAACCCTTGTGGGTTTTGCGGTACATAATCATTTGCGGAATAGGCCCACCGCCGGTAAGCTCCTTGCCTAACTTGCCTTCCTTGTCGAGGTTAACCGTAGCGTAGGCAACTTGCTCTAAAACGCCCTGTTTGCGAATCTTGGGCATTACGTCTTTCTTCATTTGAACACAGGCTGGGCACCAGTCGGCTCCGACCAGGATAACGATCGGCTTACCTGTTTTTTCTGTTTTAGCTCGCGCGGAAGCATAATCGTCGACAGTGGGGCTGTCGGCCGTGCCGCCTGCCGTGGCGGCTAAAATCGATGCTTGTAGAATGGTGGCAAGTGTCAGGCTTGTCAAGAAACTCTCCTTGTCTGACCATTTAGCCCGCAAAGGCATATCGGCCGAAAAACTGAAGCAGTGGCACTGAAGGTGGGAGGACGGCTGCAGAGCTAATTGCTCAAGGCGTCCTGCCGGATCGCGTTCCGTGCGTACAGCCAGGCCAAGTGGGTGTGTTTGTCGCTAAGGTAAGATGTTCCGGCGATGGTGCGACATCCTGCACCGCCAACAGCCCGTAATTGTACCGATAGGTGTAATTGTTGCAAGGAACGGGTAGGTAAATTTTTCCGATTTTATTCCAGTTTTTGGATTACATAAACCACAAAGATTAGTTGAACGTCCTCCCTCCAGATCGCGCGAATCCAGGAAAAAGAGCTATATTAGTCAAAGGAATACGGCTTCACCCCACCCTATTTAGCCAGGCAATCACAACCGAACAAAACATGAGGGCAAGCTGTGTGCTCCAGCAACCCTCAACATCTCGGTAGTTAGGAAAATTGCCGATGATCGATTATACTGGCCGAGCGTGGGTGGAGCCGCGCTGGGCCGAAAAGCGCGAGAATATTTGGATACAAGACCTTGATGAAAATTCGCCTTGGGCTGGTTGGATTAGGTGAGGCATGGCAGCGCCGCCATGCGCCGGCCCTGCACGCGCTGTCCGACCGCTTTGAGGTTCGAGCAGTTTGCGAACAAGTGGCCCATCGCGCCGAATATGCGGCCGCCGAATTCGGGGCGGCTACCGTAGGCGGTTTTCAAGCACTGGTTCGTCGCGCAGACATCGACGCCCTGTTGATACTCTCCGACCAATGGTACGGCCCCTTGCCCATATTGGCCGCCTGCGATAATCGCAAAGCCGTGTATTGCGCCGCGGGCTTTGATATGCCGGTAGAGCAAGCGGAAACGATCTGCAAGCACGTGGACGAGGCCGGCATAGCTTTCATGGCCGAGTTCGCACGACGCTTCATGCCGGGCACGCTACGTTTGAAGGAACTGATCGCCACGGAACTGGGGCAGCCGCGACTGCTCTTCTGCCATCAACGGCTGGGCTGCGACTGTGAAGAGCGGAACCGCAACGGCCGGACATTCGCCAACTCGTCTCGACGAGAACTTGTCGAGTTGGTCGATTGGTGTCGATACCTGGTAGACCAAAATCCCACAAGCGTAACCGGGCAGATGCATAACTGCCCGAATCCGGGACCAGATTCAACAAACTCCGACTCAAAACAATCCGCCTCAAAAACCCCGGATGAGGAACACGACTATCAGGTACTGAGCCTCGACTTTTCCGAACCCGAAAAGTTCGGCAGCGGTCCACTGGCCCAAATTTCATGCAGCCGCTACTTCCCGGCCCAATGGCAAGAGGCCAGCAACTATCGCACGCCGGCAGCCTTGCAAATCGTCTGCGCAAACGGTATCGCCTTCCTCGACCTGCCCACGACGCTGATCTGGTACGACGAAGCCGGCCGTCACCAAGAGTCACTGGAAAACGAACGCCCCGTCGGCGAACTGCTACTGACCCACTTCCACCGTGCCGTGACCTGCCTGGTCCGCAACCGCGTAGACCTGGACGACGCCTGTCGGGCAATTTCCATATTGCAACAGGCGCGAAAAAGTTCGGCCGAAGGGCGGCGGATTATGCTGACATAATAGAGGGCGGAGGGCAGAAGTTAGAAATGATGAATGTCTAAATCAGAATGAGGAATGAATTAAGAATGACCAATGACTAATGATCAATGTTCACTTCTTAAGTCTTAAGTCTTAAGTCCTAAGTCCTAAGTCTGAAGTCTGACAACTGACAACTGTTAACTGACATCTATCCTCCAGCTCCTCACTCACCTTCCTGCTCTTTGTGAATGTCATGAAAACTTTAAAATTCGGGCTCATCGGACTTGGATTTTGGCCACGAGAGGCTTATGTGCCTATTCTCAGAGAACTCGATACGGCTGAAGTCGTAGCCGTATCGGCGGCGAGTGAAGCGACGCGACAGTTTGCTTGCGAACAGTTCGGCGAGAGCTTGAAAACTTATCCCGACTACCACGACCTGCTGGCCGACGACGCTGTCGAGGCGGTAATGCTGGCACTGCCCCATGCACTATACCCACAGGCACTGCCCGCGGCTCTGGCGTCGGGTAAGCATGTTTTCTGCGAGCCGCCCTTATCGCACATACCGGCCGAAATCGCCAATATGCTGGCCTTGATGGATGCCTCGACCAAGGTCGTACAGTTAGATCTCGAACTCCGCTACCTGCCGGTGGTCGAGGCGGTGAAGAATCTGCTGGATAGCGGCAGCGTGGGGCGGCCGCTGATGAGTAAGGTTCGTCTGGCGTGCGACTGGCGACGCGGTGTTATCGAAAAGCAAAACGAAAACGAAAATGAGGGATTCTTCCCCTGGGTCGCGGCATGGTACCTCGATTTGCTCGACTGTGTTTTTTCGCAACCGCCCGCTCGGGCAAGCGTAACCGGCGACTATGCCGCCGCTGCGCACATGATGGACCACGGTTTCGCCACGCTCGAATTCGACGGCGGCGGGATCGGACAATTTGAATTCTTCCTGCTGGGATCGAAAGAAGTTTCCATCACCCTCGACATTCTTGCCGAAGGCGGCGAAATACAAGCCGATATTCCCTCGGGCAAATGGCAATGGCGGAAGACTAATGAGCCCTTCCAGCAAGAGCATAACCCAGCCTCGCTGCCGGCACACGGCTTCGAGGGAATGCGGGAATGTATCACCAGCTTTGTCGATGCCGCGCTGAATAACACACCGGTCCTGGCCGATGTGGATGTGGCACGGCGGATACATGCCGGTATTGTTGCTTGTATGCTGTCTGAACGGGCCGGACATACGGTTGAGGTGGGGAGGTTTTTAGAGACTTAGGACTTCAGGTTTCAGATACCAATCCGGACAACTCACCCGTGCTGTCACTGAAGGCTTCAGTCTCAACTCCCATGCGGCGGAGCATGGCCAGATAGAGGTTCGCGAGCGGTGTATTTTCTTTGTATTTGAGATGCCGCCCGGACTTAATCGTACCCGCCCCTCTCCCAATTAGCAGTATTGGGAGGTTATCGTGATTGTGGCGGTTGCCGTCGCCTATGCCACTGCCGTATACGATCATCGAGTTATCCAGCAGCGTGCCGCTTGGCTCCTTAACAGCGGCCATACGATCCAGTAAGTGAGACAAAAGCGTGACGTGGTGACGGTTGATCTTGCTGATCTGGGCCTGTTTTTCGGGATCGTTACCGTGATGTGAGAGCGCGTGATGTCCTCCACGGACACCGATGTGAGGATAACCGCGGTTGCTGCCGGCGTTGGTGAACATGTATGTGATTATGCGCGTCGAGTCCGTTTGCATGGCCAGCACCATCATGTCCAACAACAGCCGCACGTGCTCATCGAACTTTTTGGGCACGCCGGCCGGGCGAGGAAAATCGGCAACTCCGGATTCGCCGTGCGAGAGCTTTTCGACCTGATCGATGCGTCCCTCGATCTGACGGACGGCGTAGAGATATTCGTCCAACTTTGCTTTGTCGCGTGCTCCAAGTTTACGCCGCAGGGCATCGGCATCGTCGGCCACCATGTCCAGGATGCTCTTGCGATATCTGGCACGTTGCGAGAGACTCTTTGCATCATCATTCGCCCGGGCCGTACCGAAAAGGCGGTCGAAGACGGCACGTGGATTGGTTTCTTTGGTCATGGGCGAAGTGGGTGTTCGCCAGGACATGTTCGACGTGTAGACGCAACTATAACCGGAATCACAACGCCCTCCCTGCGAACTAGGTTCCGTTCCAAGTTCCAACGAGGGGAATCGCGTAAGGCGACCTACTGCTTTGGCCGCAGCCTGATCGACGGATATGCCGTTTCGAATATCCTTGCCGTCGGTCTTGTGGGGATGCGCGCCGGTTAGGTACGCCGCCACGCAGCGGGCATGGTCGCCCGGCCCGTCTCCCAAGGCTCGAGCGCCGTTTAGCGTCAAACCGCTTAATACCATGAGCGACCGTTTATGGGCTTCCAGAGGTTGTAGCGTAGGCGTCAGTTTGTTCAGCTCGCCTTCGGACGTGGGCGTCCAGTCGGGCATGTGCATGCCGTTAGGCACGAAAAGGAATACTGCCCGCCGGGGCGATTCGGTCTTGCCTTGCTTGACGGACGATTCGTCGGCACCACTCATTGACTCCAGCCAAGGCAGGGCAATGGTCGTTCCCAGCCCGCGTAGAAGCGTGCGACGTGATATTGGTTTATGTATACTCATCATGGTTTTTCCTGCTTCGGCCCGCGTTTCTGGAAGGGGTCGCTGTTGACGACGGCCAGTGCCAGCGAGGAGAACTTGAAATTACCTTCGGACAACTTTCGGGCAATTGCGTCCACATAATCCTTGTCGGCGCGTTCCATGCCTCGGCCCAGGGCATATGTCAAGGTTTTTTCCGCGACACAACGTGCATAGTCTTCGTGGCCGATATCCAAAAGAAGCCGGCGCAATTCGGCCGGGCCGTTGAACTTTTTACCATCGGGCAAGGCACCCGAAGCGTCTATTTCATGCTTACCGTCGCGCGTCCGCCATCGGCCTACGGCGTCGAAGTTTTCCATGGCGAATCCCAGCGGATCCATCGTCTTGTGACAAACCGCGCAAGTGGGATCCTTGCGGTGTTGTTCCATCCGCTCGCGAAGAGAACCGGTCAACTTAGCTTGGTCTTCCAGCATGGGTACGTTGGCGGGCGGATCGGGCGGCGGCGTGCCCAAAATGTTTTCCATGATCCACTTGCCGCGTTTTACCGGCGAAGTGCGTGTGGGATTGGATGTTACCGTCAAGATCGACGCCTGTGTAAGCACGCCCCCGCGAGGTGTGCCTTTGAGAGATATACGGCGAAACTTATCTCCCTTGACTCCCTCGATACCGTAAAGTCCGGCCAGACGCTGGTTGACGAAGGTAAAATCGGCGTCGATCAATTCCAGCAGCGACCGATCTTTGCCGATAACATCCGCCACGAACAGACGCGTCTCGGCGGCCATATCTCGACGAAGATCATCGTCGAATGAGCCGAACATCTTCTTGTCGGGCGTTACCGTCTCCAGGTTACGAAGTTGCAGCCATTGTACAAAAAAGTTGTCGACCAGGGCCTGCGACTTGCCGTCCTTAAGCATCCGCAAAACTTGCGGCTCTAGATTCTTTCGCAAAGTGCCCCGGGTGGCGTGCTCGAAAAGCTCATCGTCCGGCATACTGCTCCAGAGGAAATACGACAGTCGCGTTGCCAGTTCATATTCGTCCAATTCGCGCGAGTTCTTGCCCTCGCCCACATCGCGAGGCACCATAAAAAGGAAATGCGGCGAACACAATACGGCCTGCACGGCCAGACGGACCCCGGCTTCGAAGAACTCGCCTTCCTTTACAACGGCCTCGACCAAACCGGCCAGCCGATCAACTTCGTCATCGGTGGCGGGACGGCGAAACGCCCGCGTGGCCAGGCGGCGGATGATCTTTGTGGCGGCTTCCTTTTCGGAAAGATCCTTGCCCGGGCGCACAAAGATGATTTGCCGATGCGACTGGGGATGGTCATCATTTTTGCCGACCACTATCGCACGTTCGGCGATCTCTTCGGCTGCGGTCATGTGCTTTTCCATCAGCAGCGGAGGCAATGAGAGCACGTCGCCGATGTTGTCGAAACCGTATCCCACATCATCGGCGGGAAAATCCTTGCCCGCGTCGAACTCCACGCCCAAGAGGTCGCGGACCGTGTTGGCATACTCTACCCGATTCAGACGCCGCAAGGTAACGCGGCCGGGATCGGGCGCAGTTTTCGATTCGCGCAAGGTTGCTTCCAACCAGGCCACGGCCGCATCACGCTCTTGTTTTGAAGGCTGACGCACGAACTTGGGTGGCATCTTGCCCTGCTCCAACGCCTCTAGAACCCGTTCCCATCTCTTCCTGTCCCTGCGAACACTCTCGTGGTTCCAAGAACCGTCAACAGACAGTTCCGCTTCGGATTCGTCATCTTCGCCGCTGTGGCAATTGTAGCAAAACTTCTTCAACAGCGGCCGAACCGACTGCTCGAAAGTGTCTTTTTCCTCAGCGGCAGAAGTCTCGGCAGACTTCTTATCTGCCGCGGGTGCCGCATTCGACAACAGCACGGCGAACATGACAAAACTCAAAACGATGGAGACCGTTTTGCGCATCCACATCACGGAAACCTCCACGATAAATGAAAATATCGATGTTAATAGATGTGATCTATGAAACAGAAAGTATGCGTTCGTGTATTTGTCTGAGAACTGCCATCAGGATGGCTGAGGCATAATAATTGTTAGCCCGGCCGCCTGCGGCCGGATAGATGTGCATAACGGCTTGCCAGTTCCTGTCCCGTCGCAAGCGACGGGCCTAACAACTTCATCCAACAATTCTAATGTTACAAAGTATGAGTTTGAAACTACGTGTCCACATTCGTGTTAATCATGCAATGAATCTTACGCACGGTAACTTACTGTTTGCACCCCCCTTCGGAATGTTTTCTACCCTTGATACAATTCTAGTGATCGAACCATTTCTTTAGTGTATGGACCGTGGCGGCACGCCCGGCTCGGGCAATGGCTGTGGTCAATGGAATCTCTTTGGGGCAAACTTTCACGCAGTTCTGCGCATTGCCGCAACTCTGCACCCCACCCTCGGCGGTCAGTGCGTCTAGCCTTTCCGTGGAATTCATCTTACCCACCGGATTGGAGTTGAAAAGTTCGATCTGGGCGATGGCATGCGCGCCGATAAAAGCCCGCTGGTTCGCTTCGCGAAGTCGCTCGCGAAAATCTCTCCAGGTTTCACCGGCCTGGCGAGTGAGTTCGATTTTAAGAAACTGGGGGCAGGCCTCCAGGCAGCAGCCGCAGGTCATGCACTT
>JAFGTN010000317.1 GCA_016934075.1 Pirellulales bacterium | reverse complement strand
TATCCCAATAACGCCACTTGGGACGATAACGGTGCACGCGGTATCAATGATCGCTACACGACAAACGACGCCGAGACGCGTGTATACGGAAATACTTATGGTTGGGCGACATGGTCGGGCACGGGGATAACCAATACGGTCAAAGCCTGGCAGGCTAATCCTTCATCTAACTATGGTTGGGTCGTGGACATAAACTATTCTAATGACGACACGAACCGAGCTATATTTCATTCCAGCGAGTATGGTTCCAGTTCGCCCGACTATGCATGGAGACCCAAGCTCGATATCACCTATACGCTAGCGCCAGTGGCCGATGCCGACGGGCCCTATTTGGTTACACCGACCGAATTGGATCTGCTCGACGGCACCAGTTCTTATGATCCCGACGGAGAAAATATCGTGTCTTGGCTATGGGATCTGGACAATGACAACGAGTACGACGATGCCAGCGGTTCGACATGCGAAGTCACGTATAACTATCTTGTCCATACGCTGGGACTCACACCAGGCCAAATGCACGACATCGGCCTGAAAGTGATCGACGACGAAGGGGAATATGCGTACACAGCCAGTTCGATCAACCTGGTGCCCGAACCGAGCACGCTCGTTCTTCTGGTTGTCATGGGGTTGTTGTTGGGTGCTTGTCGCGGTTTTCCTCAACGCTAGTGACGCAGTAGGATCCTGACAGGTTGTACTTCAAACTTGAATTCGCGCTAAAAATCTCCTTGCGGACCATTTCCGGCGACTTGCAGCGCATAACATCCATGCCCAGCGAGCACTTAAGCGCGCGTACTTTCCCCAGGTTTGCTGAGTCTTTTTTGCTGTTTGATGAAGCTACACATACGCTCTGGTCACCGTTGACGGCGAAATTGCCAACCGCACAATGCGGTCGAGGATCGCTGCAAACAAGTCTCGCGTTACCGCGACCTCGGCCAGTTGGAACGTGACTTACTTCGAGTGGCGGGTAACCTTCGCACAGATCTTGATGAGCTTCTCATGCAACGTTGTCAGCGTTCATTGGCTGACGCTCTTGGGAGTGGATGAGTGGGAAGGACGGGAGTTTCAATCAGAGACTTCCGTTCTCTTTTTGGGTGCGTTACCTTTTGATCCGCCCAGTTGCCCCACGAACACCAACGGTCGATTTGCGTGCCGGGGCGCGTCGGAATCTTACGGCACTGCGACCTCTTGCATGCCTCACTCCCTTGTTTTACCGGTCCTTCTCCGCTATGATCAGGTCTGTGGTCGGAATTCAAATTTCCTATCACTGATGTGAAGACATTGAACGGTAATGGGCAGTATTTATTGATCCCGACACAGCCAATGAAATAGAAGAGGTAATCGTGAAGAAAATCCTATGGATCGTTATGTGTGCATTGCTGGTGGAACTTGCTCAGGCGGCTGAGAAAACGGAGAACAATGGCAAGGGCAATCTTCTTACTTTTGGCTTTCCCAAGAATCTGGAGGTTGATTTTGGAAAGATCTCCTATGGAGCGGAACCACCGCAATGTGCGGGTGACGTGACGGGGATGAACTTCCATATCACCGGTATTATACCCGACGACGATGGCTTTGTTGTTTATGGTCGCGATCTTGTGTATCAAAAAAGGAGATCTTTACCAAAGGCTCAGGTTTGGCGTGCCCGCACGAAAGATGGATTTGTTTTCGAAAATGCAAAGAAGTTGTTTGAGATTCCCAAGTACGATCCGCCCGTGCACTGGAATGGTGGAGACGTTGCACCGCTGGGCAAAGATCAGTTAATCCTATTTATTTGCCATCTAGGCAAGCCACCGACAAAGGGGCATCCCTACCATGCTTTTGCCGGCGGACTGGATGGAGAAGGATGGCAGCGGCTGAACCCGCAGCCAGTCTACCGCGGCCAGGATTCCATAAGCGTGGGTTGGAACAGGCAATTGGGGAAGTTTGTAAACTATCAGATCAGCTATCAGCCCTTTACCAAGCAATTCCGGGACAACATTCCGAAAATCCGCCGCGTGCTGCACATCCGGACCAGTGCGGACGGGCTTAACTGGACGCCGGGTGAGAGCTTCGGGGCAAATGGACCTTATTTGCCGAACGAGCAGTTGATCGTACCCGATGAAAAGGACGCTCCCGACACGGAATTCTACCATTTCTCCGAGATTGACCTGGGTGAGTTTTGGGCGGGAACGATGGTGAAGTATGTGCCTCTGCCGACAGAGATTACCCGCAACAGATCAATGATAGCGCACCGCGAACCCTACACGAGCTACGAGTGGTGGATCAGTCCCGACGGCCTGAACTGGGAACGTCCATTCCGGGAAAATTCCGCATTGGACGAAATGCCGGGATCGTTCGCTTTCGATCTCGGGCCGCCGATCGTGATTGGAGACGAGTTGCGATGGGCTGTCGAGGGCAACGTCTACGTTCTTAACCGCAGACGCATGTTCTACACCTATTGCCGTTCCAATGCCGAGATAACCACAAAAGAGTTGGTTCTCTCGGGGCAGCCGATTTCACTGGAGGTTGGCTTCGCGACGGTCAAGCGTCATCAAAAGGGATTGATGCGGCAGGGATATCTGATGGCCGAGCTCCTTGACGAGGATGGCAACGTTATTCCCGGGTTCGAACGTCATAAATGCATTTTCAAGCCGAGCGAGCAGACGCGGCTGACTTTGAAATGGGGGAACCAGAGCCTGCCGGAGGGCAGCATCGGTCGTTCCGTCCGCCTGCGCCTTCACTTCCGAGGTGTCCGTCTCTATTCGGCTTCGTATTGAATGGTTTAGAGGGGATTGGGGCACTGATTTATGCTGCATGGTTGACACCACTGACTTCAATGAGGTTCACGATGTCTTCGATCAACGGATCTGCCATGAGCACTGCTTGGGCCACTTGCTTCATGTAATAGCTCGATACCCGACCGTGGAGAACCACCACGCCTTCGTGATACTCGCATTTGACGGCCGACAGGGCATGGTAGCCGGTCGATCGCAACCGCTGGGCGATATGCGGCACTACACTGGCTGGCAAGCAGCCAGTGGCACCCTCATCAAAACACTTTTCTGGACAGGGCAAAAGGCAAGTATTCATGGTATCGGGAACTCGCAGGCATGGCTGCATATCAACGGTTCACGGACGATTTCCGTCTGTTCGTCGCGTATCCGCTGCCAGACTTCCTCGCGATACACAGGATAGCACTGTGGCGCTTCGATGCCGAGTCGTACTCGGTTCTGACTAATTTCGAGCACTTCGAGGTTAATGCCCAAATCGGGCAAGACGATACGTTGGCCTATTTTGCGGGAAAGCACCAACATTTTCAGATTCCTTTCCGGGAGGGGAGAAATACGGGATACACGCTATGGCATATAAGCCTTTTCGCTATACGGTTGCCCCGAGAGTCGTTCTCGTGGGTAAGCCCAGTCTATGGTAAGATTGACCCTGTCGCTTCGAGCGAAGCACAGACGCGACCACTTTTTTCAGTTCGCTTAAGTCACCCCGTTTCTCCACGCACGCGGCGGCGAACTCAGAGCGTTTGTCGCGCACGCAGGCATCGTCGAACGATGTGAAGAAAATCACGGCCAAGTCCGGATGCACGGTATGGATCCGCGAAATCGTCTCCAGACCATTCAATCCCGGCATAAAAATATCGAGTATGACGAGATCTGGTTCGGCGTGGGACATCATTCGCAGAGCCTCGCCGCCGTCGCGGGCAACGACCACCCGATAGCCTTCTTCTTCAAATTCCCGCCGGCAATACTCACGGATGTTTTTGCAGTCATCGGCGAGGAGTATGGTAGCCATGTAAAATTCTTTCGCAATAATTAACCACAGAAAAAGCCCGTGATCTACAAACCGATTTCGGCGGTGTGCAGATCACGGGCACCGGCTGTTGCCCCGCACACCTGAGGTGATTTCGTCCTTTCTTGCGGGCTGACAATGTCTCCCTTAAATGCCGGATGGTCCGGCTTGCTTGACGTCTCTTATGCTGTGCGGGAATTCCGCCGTAACTGCCTTACCGCGGGCATGTTCACTGACCGAATCGGTCCCGGCTACCCTGCCGCCTTGCCCGCGTAAACTCAAGGAGCGGTCGTTTTGACTCTGGTGCATGGTCTCCCCCGCTTGGTCCAGGGGCGTGCTTCAAGGTTTCGTACATTCATGTCACAATCTGCTTTCTTCTTTGAAATGCCTGGCATCTCTATCCGTTTGCTCTTCTATTTCCTTAATCTACTTTACCCATATGCAAAAACCGTTCCACAACAGCCTGGAAATTGGAATAATCGAAGAATGCCATAAAAACAAGATATAATCATGTCTTCGCGGCAATACACTCTCAACCGGGAGCCGACGTCGGCAGTCAAGATATGAACAAAACGGTCATAAAATGGACGTCGGCAATAGTGCTGAAAGAGGTCTGGGTGCTAGAACTGCGTTTTTTATCACCACGGCGGTGACGTTGCCAGCTAGTTCACTCCCGCCGACATGATGGCCACCACGGTGGTGGCAACGATGGCCGCGGAAGCCCGGTTCCATGCTTTCCAGCATTTCACCATTCGCAGGTCCTTAGCTGTTTTGTGTGTTGCCTTTTGCATCCAGGCCATGTTTCTGCATTTTGGCATGCAGTGTCGGTCGCGGCAATCCTAAAAGACGAGCAGCGTGGGTCTGGTTTCCGCGGGCGCGATCCAGTGCCTCGCATATGATTATCTCTTCTACTTGATCGATAAGCTGTTCGTGTGCTCTCTCGCCGGTATAGACTACAAGATATCGGCGTACGATTTCGCTTAGGGCTTGTCGAATCGAATCACCGTCGACCGACGGCTCACCGGTCGCTTCGTCTTGCAGGGGTAAGTCCGTCGCTTGGATCGGATAGCCGCGTGTGAAAATCAATGCCCGTTGGATACAATGGGCCAACTGTCGCACATTGCCTGGCCAGTCGAACGCCGTGAGCCGCGCCATTGCATCCTGAGATACCAGCGGCTTATCTATTTTCAGCTCCCGGCTGTAGCGGTCCAGAAAGTAATCGACCAGCCTGGGAATGTCGTCGCGGCGCTCGACAAGCGGAGGAATGCGGATAGTAACAACGTTGAGCCGGTGGTAAAGGTCTTCGCGAAACGTGCCCTCGGAAATTGCCTTTTCCAGATTGCGGTTGGTTGCGGCCAGGATGCGGAGGTCCACCGGGATCGTTTCGTTGCCGCCCAGACGTTCGAAGCAGTGCTCTTGCAACACGCGGAGGATTTTGGCCTGGATGCCCAACGATACGTCGCCGATCTCGTCCAGCAGTAACGTGCCGCCGCCCGCAAGCTCGAACTTGCCGATCTTTCGGGCGACCGCGCCGGTAAAGGCCCCCCGCTCATGACCGAAAAGTTCGCTTTCCAAGAGAGTGTCGGGGATGGCTACACAATTGACCACAATGAGCGGTTTTTCGGCCCGCTCGCTGTTTTGATGAATCGCCCGGGCAACCAGTTCCTTGCCGGTGCCCGACTCACCGCGTATGAGCACAGTGGCGTCGGTAGCCGCCACACGGCCGATGGCCTTGTAAACCTGTTGCATGCACGCGCTGCGGCCGACGATGGCGTCACCTGAACCGACATCGGGTACTTCAGGATCGAGCATAACCCGGCCTCGCGCCAGTCTGGTACTCTCCAGGGCCTTGTCGATGGCCGCGAGCATCTCGGCCGGCTCGAACGGTTTGAGATGATAGTCGAAGGCGCCGAGCTTGGTAGCCTCGATGGCGGTCTGCATCGTGCCATGTCCGGTCATCACGATCACCGGCAGCATGGGGTCTTGCTGCTTGATGCGGCGCAGGGCCTGCATGCCGTCCATACCTACCAGGCAGATGTCCATCACGACAAGATCACAAGGGCCGTCTTCGAGAATCTTAAGGGCCTCTTCCGCTTTGCGCGTCGTGGCCACCTCGTGGCTGCCGCCCAGCAGGTCCTTAAAAGCTCCGAGTACACTTCTCTCATCGTCGACCACCAATATCTTACTCATGCATCCTCCACAGTTTCGGCAGGAATATGCACCGCAAAAGTGGTTCCCTGCTTATTCGATGATTCCAAAACGACCCGTCCCTGATGCCGGGCCATTATCCGCGCCGCAATACAAAGCCCCAGGCCGGTTCCGGTGTCTTTTGTAGTGAAAAAGGGCTCAAATATTCGCCGGGAAACCTCGTCCGGCATCCCCGGGCCGCTGTCAATAATCCGCACCACGACCATTTCTCGGCCGTCGGAGTCGGGTTCAACCGCGGTGGCAACACGGACAGAGCCTGACTCATCGGTAACCTCCACCGCATTGTTCAGTAGATTGACAAAGACCTGTTTGAGTTGCTCTGGGTCAGCCAGTATTCGGGGCAACTCGCTCTGCCCTTCTTGCAACAATCGGATCTTGCGGTCGGCCATTCGAGGCTCAACCAGCTTGAACGCCTTGTCCAGCATTGACGCCACCGACACGACCGAAAGCTTCACCTCGGGCGGACGAGAGAACTCCAGAAAGTCTCGGACGATACTCTCCAAATGTCGGATCTCCGCGGACACGATCGCAAATTTGTGGTCGAGCGCCGCGGTGCCACCCACCTCCTTCTGAATCGAAAAGAGCCACATCTTCATGGCCGTCAATGGGTTGCGTATCTCGTGGGCCACACTGGCCGCCAATTTGCCGACCGATGCCAGTTTCTCAGCGTCCTGCAATCGGTCGTGGCTCCGTTGGAGAGTCGTCCGACTGTCGACGACGTCAGACATCAAGGTTCGCAAGTAGACACCAACTGTACGGAGTTCATCCGTCGGGAGTTCCTGAGCCTCGGGCCCGGCTTCACCAGCGAAGTCACGAGCATCGGAAAGCATTGCGCGGACCGGAATAATCACGCCCTTGAAAAATAGCCACAGCAGGGCCGCGGCCAGGACAAGCGTCAAAAGAACACAGCCGCTGACCGCCAGGGTAGCCCAGCGGACCTGGGTTCGTGAATCAGCCATAGCCGTGTCCACATAACGCTCATTGGCTTGGATGAACGCTTCACACAAATCGTATGCCCGCCGATAAAGATCGTTGACGTCGTGAACGAAGAGCGTCTGGGCTGCCTGGGTGTTCCCATCGTCATAGAGCCTTACCACTTCGGTTCGCTTCGCGTCGTATTGGCGGTAGATGTCCTCCAGTTTCTGGAGAATGTCCTGCTCCTCCGGCGTGCGTGCCGTTTTGTGGGCCCTGGCAAGCCACACATCGAAGGCCCCCTTTCTGCGCTGCAGTTCGCGAAGCCACTGCGGATTGCCGTTGTCCATCATATAGGCGGAGACAAACCCTCGCTGTTCCAGGACGGCGATTTCGAGTTCTTCGGCTGCCTGAACACTTGGCAGGTTGTCGGCAACCATCTCGCACATCACTTTTTCGACGTGCCACGAGGATACCAGGGCCGCCATACTGCTGAATACCGCCAGGAAGACGACGCCACCCACGGCAACAGAGACTTTGTTGGCAAGTGTCCAACGCATGGTTGAGGGTCCTCGGGCTCTTTTCCGGCAAAGCCACCCGCAGGATTGTCGGGCGGCTCTGTTTCGATCATGCTTGGCCCATTTGACGGCGCGAGCACCAGCCGCCACATAGCCGAGACAAGTGTACCTTGATCTTCACCACATGCAAGATGGGGGAGGCAGGCAACGGGCTTGGTGCAGTCTCTTCATAAGTCGGGAACTGGGCTGACCCGGCAACCTGCAAGGTTATCGTGCAATGCAAGACTCGGGCCATCGTCCAGTATGAGGACAACGGAATATTGAGAAGTTCGTGGATGCTCCGGGCAAATGCCAGCCGGCCCCCTGTACGAGG
>JAFGTN010000316.1 GCA_016934075.1 Pirellulales bacterium | reverse complement strand
GCCCGAGTCGAACCAGCAGTCGATGACCTCGGGCACGCGACGCATGCGAGCGCCGGCCGCCTTGGGCGAATTGTAGGTGACGTTGTCGATATAGGGCTTGTGCACCTTTAGATCGTCGGGCAGGTCGGGATTGGCCGCCTTGGCCTCGTCCCAGGCCTCGGTACCGGCAATGCCGGGCTTGGCCAAAAGCTCGTCGTAACTGGCAACGGCCTCCTGGTAGCCCGTCTCTTCGCAAACCCAAATCGGCAGGGGCGTACCCCAATATCTCTCGCGCGACAAGGCCCAATCGACGTTAGACTCGAGAAAATTGCCCATGCGACCGTCGCGGATATGCTCCGGCAGCCAGTTGATACGGCTGTTGTTGGCCAGCATCTCGTCGCGGAAACTGGTCGTGCGGATGAACCAACTCTTGCGGGGATACTGGATGAGCGGATCTTCGTCGGCCCGCCAGCAGAAGGGGTATTCGTGCAGGTATTGTTCGAGGTGGAATAGCTTGCCCTCGTCGCGAAGCTGCCGGTTGATGTCGCGGTCGGATTCCTTCACCCAACGGCCGGCATACTCGGGCAACTCTTCGGTAAACTTGCCGTCGGGGCCCACCGCGCAGATCAGCGCCGGACCTTGCCCGTCTTCGAACAACTCGCTTTCTTCAATCAAAACGTCGTAATCGACCTCGCCGAAGGCCGGCGCCTGATGCACCACGCCCGTTCCGCTGTCGATTGTAACAAAATCGGCCGCTACAACCAGCCAGGCAATATGGCGGGTGGAACCATCTTTGAGCTTGCCTTTGGTTTGACCTTGTGTCTTGTAGTAGCAGTCGAACGGGGGCAGGTATCGCAGGCCCAAGAGGTCTTTCCCGCTGAGAGTCTTTTCGACCGTAAACTCTTTCTTAACCTTAGCGGCGATTGTTTCCACCAAGGCCGAGGCCATGATTAGACGCCGGTCTTCATCTTCAACCGCTACCACCGAATAATCCAGTTCCGGACGCACCGCGGCGAACTGGTTGCTGGGCAGCGTCCAGGGCGTAGTTGTCCAAACCAGCAAATCGGTGTCGGCCAATCCGGCCTTGCCGCCGTCGACCAAGGGGAAGCGGACGTAAACACTGGGATCGGCAACCTCGCGGTAGCCCTGGCCGACCTCGCCGCTGGAAAGCGCCGTGCCGCCTTGGGCCCACCACCAGACGATCTTGTGACCCTGGTAGAGAAGTCCGCGGTCAAAGAGATTCTTCAAGGCCCACCATACACTCTCCACGTAGCTCTGATGATATGTAACGTAGGCCTCGTCAAGATGGATCCAGAAACCCAAACGCTCGGTAAGTTGTTCCCATTGCTTGGTGTAGCGGAAAACGCTTTCCAGGCACTTGTGGATAAAAGGCTCTACACCGTATTCCTCGATCTCCTCCTTGCTGTGGATGCCCAACTCTTTACAGACCTCGACCTCGACCGGCAGCCCGTGCGTGTCCCAGCCGGCCTTGCGGCGGCAGAGCTTGCCACGCATGGTTTGATAACGGGGAAAAAGGTCCTTGATGGCACGAGTCAGGCAGTGGCCCGGATGGGGGAGTCCGTTGGCCGTGGGCGGACCTTCGTAGAAAACGAATTCCGGCGCGTCGGCGCGGGCTGCGAGTGATTTTTCGTAGATTTCGTACTTATTCCAGAACTCGATGATTTTTTCTTCGAGTTTGGGGAACGAAACTGAGTTCTCGACGGGGCGAAACATGGCATCCTGGAGACGGTTTGGGGCGAAAAGGCCAAAAACACAAACATAATCGCGCGAAACGGCCTATCGGTAAACATACAGAATCCTGTAGTTAACCACGCCAAGACCGTTTTGACAATCGGGGGGAAGCCGTATTGGGGAAGCATACGGCAAAACCTTATAATTCGAACGCTTTCAAACCGTTTGTAGTACAGCCTTCAGGCGGAATATGCAGCATCTTGGCATTCTCAGGTAAGACATTTGCCGTCAGAGATAATATTTTGCCAATTAATACGTATCTCTTTCATTACTAATATATTCGGCCCACTTCATCTACAAAGTATTGTTGAATACTATCTTCTACGTCGATAGCAGAGCAAACTTGCTAGCCCGAATAGCAATAAGCTGATGGTGGAAGGCTCGGGTACGACAATCGCCATGATGTTGTAACTATAATCCAAACCATCCCCACCAAGTGCAGCACCTTCATCGGTGAACAGCGTTAGTGTGGCATTTGCCGTGCCCAGCGCTCCCGTGCCGTTGTAGCGAAGTTCTATGCAGCAGTTATCGTCTTTGTGCAATACCATGCCCGGGGTGAATCCAACCATCTCGAACAGATCTGCTTCGTCTCCCGTGATGGAAAAATCCAAGAGTGTAAGATCGGTTAAGGTGGTGTCGCCGCCGTTGTCGTCGGTGGTGATGTTACTGATATCCAGATAGAAGGACTCTGGTGTTCCGTACAGCACTTCCTCAAAATCAAGCGTCGAATCGGGAGAAGTACTACTGTCGAAGACCGGTCCGACGCCCGTACCAGAAAGCGTAACGTCGGCATCGCCGGTGGCGCTGATGACGGTGATGACTAATGAATCTGGGCCACGAGCTATGGGAGTGTAGGTGTATTGCCGGATGTCGCTGTTTAGGTACCCAATGCTAAATGTAGAGGTGTTTCCTGGGCCGAATTCCCCGCTGGCTGCTGGGAAAGTCCCCAGGAGTGTGGCGTCATAGCCCGCTATACTTGTGACCGTTAAGGTTTCGGTACCCGTGGTGCCAACTCGCACAAATTCAAAATCGAGTGTCGAATCACACGATAGTGCAGGAAATCCACCAATTGGTGTAGTTCCATTGAACCTTTCTGCCGAACCAGAATCTGTTGCTACTATAAAATCCCAAAAGGGTTGTGAGCCAGCGCGAACATAAATCTGGGCCAGATCCATTACCGGGGCTTGGTTGGCAAAAC
The DNA here is from genome assembly GCA_016934075.1 of Pirellulales bacterium. Lineage (GTDB taxonomy): Bacteria > Planctomycetota > Planctomycetia > Pirellulales > Thermoguttaceae > JAFGTN01. The sequence continues at coordinate 19,781 of JAFGTN010000316.1, read as the reverse complement.
CGGCCGTCATGACAAGTGAGGGACTCCAGCAATCATCGAGGGCGCCATCAACCGCAACCGGTACGCCGATCACGCTGCCAACATTCTCCTCAGGACGATATAGCACCGCGTTGGGCGTAACAAGCCAATGCGAGTCGACGGCCGGACTGGCGGTCTCAACGCCATTGTGGTCGTAAGTCGATAAGGGGGTTGGCTCATGCTTTACGCTAACGGGACCCGGCGGGTCGTAACTAGGCCACTGGTTATAGATTTCGCCCGAAAAACCCGCGGCTGTTATGATGGTGCCGGACCAGTTCCCAGCTTTGCCAGCTTCGACGGCCGAGACATTTTCTCCGCCACCATCGACTGTGAAAACGTATTTATCCAACCAGGTACCATCGGAAGCTTGTGCGGCGTTGGGCGTGTAGTCGAAACTCAGGCTAATCTCAGCTTGGGCAGCCGTGACCGCGACGCCCAGTAAAATTAAGCTGGCCAAAAATGTCATAAAATGTTTCATCACATAGCCTCCTTTTAAAAGTAAAACCGAGGGGCAATTACATACACAGGATAGTGGGGAATATCTGCCTTTTTCAAGAATTACCCCCAACAAACTCAATAATCCCGGGAAATCACCCGAAAAATCCCATCATCCGAAGCCCAAAGCAGCCCTTCAACGCCCACAACCCCATAAAAAGAGGTTCTTCACGGAATTTAGAGGGCAAAAATGATATTGTCGTGCTCCGCACGAAGGTTTTTGAGGCATGGGCTAACAAAAGTATGCAAAAGAAGCTCCTCGGACCATGGAATATCCGAGGAGCCTTGACAAATTATACTTCCGGCAGCATCCAGTTATTCCTTGGCAAGTTGCTCCTCAGCAGCACATACCTCCGCTTCACCAGACCATGCCATTATCAACCAATAGTTTGGCATGAGCCAATATACTTTTGTTAGCCCATGCCTCCATAACCTCTTGCCGAAGGCAAGTTGACATCATCTTCACCCACTAAATTCCGTGAAGAAACGTTTTTTTCTTTTTCGGGCAATAGGCTCTGGGAGGTCAAAGCTTCTTGCGTGGCACGCCCATTCCGAGCGTGCCACACTTTCAAAGCTCCCGTTTACACCACAACCGGCTCTATCGTGTACGATCCAAACACCTGGGGTCTCTAACAGCCCGTTGAAAAACACAAGTTAGACCTTGGCTCGCAATCACTTCACTGTTTTATGGCGGATCGGTAGTGTGCGGACGAGGATATGCCTTGCACCTGACCAGAGCGTTTGTGCTGGGCTGCTTCGTCTTCACTTTTGTAATGCGGCGGTCCGGATAGCGATTGTTCGCCTTTATCGATTGACAAATCGCTTCGATTGTTGTCGTTGGGTTGCGGATAATCGTGTGATCGTTTACCATGACTTTTATCGAAGAAGCGACCCAACGGCCCGGAGAGCAAGGCCGGCAGGAAGATCAGGTCGCCGAATAAAGCGGCAAACAACAAAGCCAACATCATGTAGCCGAATCGCTGTGTGGGCGTGAACGTACTCAGGGCGAAGACCGAGAGGCCCAGACCGGCGATCAAAGTGGTTTGCGACATGGCGGTGGCGCAACGTTCGTAGGCAACCATAGCCGCACCTTTACGGTCGTAACCTTGGTCCAGCCCGATGCGGAACCAACGCAGATAGTGCACCGTGTCGTCGACGGCCACGCCCAGCGCCACGCTTGCGGTCATCATAGTACCCACGTCGATGAGGATGCCCATCCAGGACATGGCGCCGAAAGTGACCACCACGGGGAAGAGATTGGGGATCATTGACAACATCCCGGCTGAGAAACTCCGCAGCACAAGCATCATCACCACGGCGATCAGTACGAATGCCAGCAACAGGCTGTTGAACAAACCGGTGAGCAACTCGCTTTGCGCCTTGTAGATCAAGGGCACCAGACCGGTGTAGGTAACGTTAATGCCCTTGAAGCCCGCGGCAGTGTATTCTTCCAGGATCGGATCGACGACAGCTTCGAGATGTTTCATGAACGCACCGTAGTCGATGTCGCCCAAGGCCTCGACACGGGCTGAGATACGCCAGAGCTCTTCGCCCTTTTCTTCGTCGACACAGAGATATTCGCGGAGTTGGTCGCGGTGTTTGTCCACGGCTTTGCTATATGTTCGGTCGAATGCCGCTTGCATCCTCCCACGTACAAACCTCGTTTTGCCCGGCGATTTGGCGAAAGTGGCGGCCGAAAGGGCCTCGCCCACCTCGTCGAGTTCGAATTCCACAGCCTCTTCAATGTCGCGGGCCAATCTCATCCGCTGTGCCATGTCGAGATTGCACTTGTCATTTTCTATTCGGATAACGACCTCAAGCGGTACCAGTGGGCCGAGGTTGTCCTCCAACCATTCGTAGTCAGCCAGGATCTTGGCCTCAGGTGAGAACAGTTTCATCAGGCTGATCGTGGTGTTGGTCCGTGTGTACGCCCCATAGGCGAAGAAGATCATTCCCAACAGGCACACGGAAGCCACCAGCTTATTGTGCTGGATCACATTGTTACCGATAATCCGCCAAAACTTGAGGAAGAAGGGTTCGCCTGCGCCGGCCTTACCGCTGCCATGCCCCATTTCCTCGGCCAGCTTGCGCGACGGCCAGAAGTGCAAATAGGCCGGCAACACGAAGCAGATTATTAACAATGAGGCCAAAACCCCCATGGCCGAATATAAGCCAAAATTGCGGATTGGGATGAGGTTGCTTGCGCATAGCGATATCAGTCCCAGAGCGGTGGTGGTCGAAGCGATCGTACACGGCACCCAGCCGTGGCTTAATCCCTTTTCAGGAGCATGTTCCAGCCCCGTTTCGCGCACGGCGTCGTGGTAATAGTTGATAATATGTATGGCCCCCGACATGGCTAATACGTAAACCAGCGAAGGCATCGATAGCAAGATGGCATCAACCATGCCACCAGTGAAATATACTATCGACAATCCGATGCCCGCAGCCAGAATCGCGCAAGAGAAGACCATGACCGTAAGCCGCATACTGCGGAAGCAGAGCCAAGATATTCCCAAGCCGATCACGGCCGACCAGCCGGCCAGGCGCATGAGAGTGCGTTTGCCCTCGTAGTCGATGGCCGCGTTGTCCACGGGTGGCCCACCCAAGTGCAGGCTTGCGAGTGGAATACCGCACTCACTATTCGCCGTTTCTCGCACGGCATCCAGGGCGGCGGCTAGTTCCTCGCCGTGGTAGGTTTCGCGGAGCGTGACCACCAGGCAGGTTTGCTTGCCGTCAGGACCAACTAGCGAGCCCCTGAGACGGTCGATAATTTCTTCACGTTTAAGCGACTTGTAACTCGATTGGATTTCTTCGATCAGACCATCGGCTGTGATAACATTTTTGAAGAAAACTGCCTGACCATCTTTGAAGGGGACCTTCGTGAGACGCTGCATTCTGCCAGCCATCATCTCCAAGCTGGGATCACCTAGTTGACACCGGTCCCAGCTCATCAGAATGAACTGTTCGTGCGGGAAATGGCTTTCAAACCAAGCGTGGTCGAACGTTTCCTGGAATCCATCAGGAAGCCACTTTTTCACGTCGTTGCGGTTGTTCTGCAATGCACGACGGGTACCCATAAAGATGAACGACAGCGAAAACGCCAGGATCATCAATATCAGCAGGCTATTACGGGTAAAGAATGAGTGCTTCATGCAACAATCGATCCGTAGATTATGCTCCCAGGTACGCTATGCCATGTGCTACAAACCACACGACAGTAACAATAAAACATAGGAGCATAGCATACCGCCTCCAATGGGCCATCGAGGCAGGATTCCCATCTGCTGTTAGTCCTTTGAAATGTTGAATATCTGCATATCGAGCCGCGAGAAGACTTCCCACGAATACCCAGTAGAAAACATCGGCTATGCTAAATAAACCGGAGTGATTCTGGATAATGCCATAGGCGCAAAACAGAAGAATCACATTTCCTATCATCATCCAGAAAATTCGTAGCAAGCAACCCGTTGGAGGATCGTGCTTATGGTCTTCGCAATTCTGTTCTTCCATTTCACTCTCCGCGGGTCGTTCTTTACCCCACAGGGTAGCAACCCGTCTTGCCTGTAAAGGATTGTGTCAATAGTCCGCTACTACGGCAACAGACGTAAGGCATACCCCGGCCTAGATTCAGGGTCGAACCACGAATTCCAATCCGGGTTTGCACTAAGAAGTTTTATTTCTCCGTCAACGTTCTCGGAAATAATCCAAATCGAACTGGGTTTCCAAGCATCGTACGCGTCATGAATTCTCAGTCGTATCTCCTTGATCTGCGCATCATCAAGCTTGTCTGTCTCCGACAAGATCAACTCCTGACAGCCGGTTTGCCCACACTCGCGATCATTCTGTTGTGGGTCTCCCAAGTCATCCCAAACTTTATCCCCATTATGGGATACAATTTCCAAACGAAGCTGTGCACGTGTACCGGCATAGCTTTCGGTGGATGTAGTGGTAAATAACCAGAGACGCTTTATTCTGGCCATTTCGTGTTCTCCTATTCAGGAACGATTCTTGCGCCTTGTTGGTGAGCCACTCACCATCACGCATTTATGTCAAGTTTCTGATTAGATATCTTTCTCAACCGCGAGAACATCATCCGTAATCTCGCGACGACGTTGATAGGCATGCTTGCCATGTTTACGATCCAAAGTTCGAGCCACAGTTCTGCCAGCACGAGCAATGGTTCGTGAAATGACGGCATGCAGGTTCTCGTCATCGTCATTGATTACAATACTGGAACTGCCGGCGGTCCGCAGTTTGACAACGATTCGGCAACGTTTATCAATCCCGCCTCTGGGTCCATTGGTGTCCTCCAGCCGAACGTCCACACGATCAATTGCCGGAGCAAAACGTCCCAAGGAGAAATACAAGTGGTGGTCAATATACTCACGTAATCGTGAACCTATGTTCACGCGGTCGCCATAGACAGAGAATCTCATGGCATACTCCTGTCTTATGATGTCACATTTCTGAAAATCAGCTTCCACTTGGCATTATAGGACTGAGGCGATATATTGACTAATAGAATCCAATTATAAATTTCATAGATAATATCTATATACGGTTTTCCGTATGAATTGGCTCAACTACCATCACCTTTTGTACTTTTGGATCATCGCTCGCGAAGGCAGTATTTCTCGCGCTTGCGAGCAACTCCACCTGACACAGCCTACCATCAGTAGTCAACTACGAAAGCTGGAAAAATCGGTCGGTGGCAAATTGTTCAAACGAATTGGACGCAACTTAGTCCTGACCGAGACTGGAGAACTCGTAAAGCGGTATGCTGACGAGATCTTTTCGCTTGGGCAAGAGCTGAAGGATGTCTTGGAGGGCAGGCCGACGGGGAGCCCCTTGCGATTCCTGGTAGGCGTGGCCGATGTTTTGCCAAAGCTGATTGCATACCGTTTGCTCGAACCTGCGTTTCATCTTACGGAGCAGGTCCAGTTGACATGTGACGAGGGCAAACTCGACGATTTGCTGATGGAACTCGCCGCGCACCGTTTGGATATCGTGCTTTCCGATTCACCAATCAGGCCTTCTGTCAATGTCAGGGCATACAGCCACCTTCTTGGTGAATGTAGTGTGTCCATTTTTGGCGAGGCCAAACTGGCACGAAAGTTCCGCCGGGGATTTCCTAAGTCTCTTGATGGTGCGCCGTTTCTTTTGCCGCTAGGTAACACGGCTCTGCGGAGATCCCTAAACCACTGGTTTGAGACGCAGAGCATCCACCCCCAGGTTGCGGCCGAATTTGAAGACAGCGCACTCTTGACGGTATTCGCCCAGGAAGGAACCGGGATTTTTGCCGCGCCGACGGCTATCGAAAAAGAAATTTGCCGACAGTACCGTGTTAGTACGATTGGCGAGGTGTCGGCTGTGCGGGAACGGTACTACGCCATCTCGGTCGAAAGGAAGCTGAAGCATCCCGCCGTAGTAGCAATCTCCGAAACCGCTCGGGAGGAGCTTTTCGACACCCGATGACAACATATTCGGTGCGTCAGTAGTAGATTCGTAAGGAGTTTTTCAGCACAGCCTCAATGTCAACGGACACCTTCAATTCTTCTGCCCTTTTTTTCTTTTCGTGCAATGAACTCTAGAAGGGCTAAATCTGGGAGAGCAAAGCTTCTTGTGTGGCACGCCCATTCTGGACGTGCCACACTTTCAAAGCTCTCTTTTATACAACAACCGGCTCCAATCCAAACAGCCGGCAGTATTGCACCGTCGGCTTCTTGAACTCGCCGTAGAAGAAGAGCTGGTGGAATCCCGGATAGGCCAATACGTCTACCTTGCTGTCGAACTTGACCATTACCGAAACCACGCAGCCGCCCGACGGGGGCGCGGACATGTTTTTCAAAACCGTACCCTCGTCGACCAGCACCTGGGTGGGCTTATCCTTGCTCCCCAACAAGACGTCGAGCATCGTCACCCGCTGTCCGACTTTCCAGAGCGTGCGGCGAGTGGCGTCCCGTGCGCCGTGATGGGGCAGGATATCGTAGGGCTCGGGCGGTTCGCTAAAACCGTTCAGCCGCGTGGGGCAACTGCAATGCGCACCGATGACGGCGTCCTCTACGGTCTCGGCGACGGGATCCTGTTGGAATCCCGGCCTGTCGAAGAGATTCTGTACAAGCAACTGGCTGGCGATGGCGCCATGATCGGCTTCGCAGGCTGCCGGAATGGCATCGTCGTTCATCCTCGACCAGGCGATGCACGGCAGGCTCTCTTTCGATCGCCCCAACGCTCCCAGGCAATCCATGGAGATCGAATCGGCCTTTTCGCGTGCCATCATCCGCTGCGCCACAAGATAGCTCTTGATGCCATTGATCACGTCTTGCTCGGTCGCCAACTTCTGCTCGCGCGAACCTTTGATCAAATCCGCGGCCATCTTGCGGACGCGATCATCCACGGGCGTCTTCTGATACTCTTCGAGAAAACTTTTGGCCGGCACGTACTGCAGCTTGGTGCCCAAGCCCGGCAAAGAGGTTTCGCCGCGCTTTCTGCCTTTGATCACCAGGCATCGCGACTCGCGGATCTTGGCCCCCGCCTTGAGCATCTTCATTCCCCACAATGCCTGGCCAAAATCGTTCGTCGAGGCCACGAAGCAACCCGTTTTTCCGGCCAATGTCGCCGTGTTGCCGGGAGTACTGAACGACGTACCCAAGGGCGAATAGACAACCGTGGGAATTCCCGAATTGACAACCGTATGAATAAAAGGCCAAGTGTGCTCCTGGCGATCGAGTGCAATCACCATCAGCCCGTCGGGCTTCGCCGCCACGGCCTCGTCCAACCAGGCCTTGCCTTCCTCCATGCTATGGATGGGCACCTCGCGAATCGAAGCGTTCATGCCGAGTTTCTTCGCTTCTTCCTTAATCTGCTTCAGATATTTCTTCCGCGCGGCCTCGCCGTCGAATATCTGCCCCGGCCAGCGCATGCCGTACTCCCCCTTGCGTCTGGCGAAACAGACCATGATTTTCGGCACATAGCTTGCACCCGGGCCGTTCAATTCGGCCGTTTCGGCATTGGCCCAGTTTACGCCCGCAACGGATGCCGCCGCGGCCGAAGCAATAGCCATGAATTCGCGGCGATGTACTCCACCATGTGAGTGATTACAGCGTGCGGCACAACGACTCTCGGATCTTCTACTCATTAAAATTGACCTCCATTATACTTATGATTGTCGAACTTGCCTCCTATAAAATATAAACGAGATCAATGTGCCTAGCAACAATGCCTGCACGCCAGGCTCGGGCACGGCAACGGCGACGCTCGTGCCGTAATTTGCCGCCAGGATGCCAAGGTCGCTGACGTCCACGGCCCCGTCTCCGGTAAAATCGCCCATGCCCCACGACATGCCGGAAGCAGTACCGTAGTTGCCTGCCAGGATACCGAGGTCGCTGACATCCACCGATTTGTCCATATTGGCGTCACCCTCCAACGGATCATTGTAATAGGCAATATCCATCAAGCTGTGCTCATACAGCCAAAGGATGTTTTGTTCCGTCAAAGCTGAGCGCCAGACGGCCACTTCGTCGATAAGCCCGTCGAAGTAACGCTGGGAATCGGCAGTGCCCACATCTCCGCCGATACCGTAAAAACCCTCGTCGAGAATGTCCCTCAGCAAACCTTCGGTAAAATCGCAATCGGCAAGAACTCCGTTGACGTAGACCGCCACGAATCCATCGCTCTCGCCGGTGCCGCCCATGACACCCACCAAATGAACCCACTCGTTCCTTAGGAAATCGCCCTCACTGGAGCTTGTGCCAATGAAACCTATGTCTGTTTCGGCGGTCATGCGTCCACCACCGGTGTAATCGATAAGCGAAACGGTCTGCTTGTCTCCTCCCTGAAACCAGTTTCCGAATATTTGCGCCTTTTTTGTTTCGGCCGTATCGCGTGAATATACCCAGGCCGAAACGGTCACCGCGCTGTTTTCTTCACTGGTGAGATCGATACCGTCAAGGTCGACACGGTCGTCAACTCCATCGAATTCCAGCGAGCGATTGCCGTCATATGCAAAGTGCGTGTTGGCCGAGTCGGCAGCACCGACAATCTGTCCGTTCACGGCTCCGTTTGTTGCCACTGCAAGGGTGGCCCCGGATCCATCGTCGAACGTCCATGCATAATCCGGTTCACTGGGAACGACCTGTTGGATTTGCACGGGGTCAAAGCTTGTTATACTATTTTCGTGCAGCCATTTAACATTTGCAGTCGATAAAGCGGAACGCCAGACGGCCACTTCGTCGATGATACCGTCGAAGTGTCGCTGGGCCTCTATCGTTCCCGCGTCGCCGCCGATACCATAAGTGCCCTCATCGACAAGGTCCCTGAGCAGAGCTTCAGTCGCAACGTCGTTGTCGAGCACCCCATTCACATAGACCGACACGGATCCCTCGCTTGTGCCCGTGCCATCGAATACTCCCACCAGATGAACCCATTCGTTTCTGGGGAAAATCCCGGCGCTGCTGCTGGTCCCGACGGGCCCCATGTCTGTTTCGGCCATCATGCGTCCGCCGCCGGTATAATCGATGAGGGAAACGGTCTGCTTATCGCCACCCTGGAACCAGTTGCCGAAAATCTGCCCCTTTTTTGTTTCGGCCGTGTCGTGCGAATATACCCAAGCCGAAACTGTCACCGCGCTGTTGCTCTCGCTGGTGAGACTAATCCCCTCGAGATCCACGCGGTCGTCGCTTCCGTCGAACCGTAGCGCACGATTGCCCGGATAGTAGAAAGGCGTGCTGAACGAATCCACGGCACCTTCGATCTGCCCGTCCACGGTTCCTTTATATGCTACTGTGGTAGTGGCTCCGGGGCCGTCGTCGAACGCCCAGGCATAATCAGGGACACCCGGCGCGACCGGTTCGACAGTGCTCGGAGTGAAGCTGTAACTGCCCAGCAAGGTGCTCTCTTGCGAAATAACGTCGATCTGCCGTAATTCGAAATGGTCGTTGTAAACCGTATACTCGTTTATGCTTTGATGCCCGGAAACCTTCAAATCTGGGCACATAATGTATTGCGTACCATTGAGCCCGGTTACATGTGATTCGTGCTGGTGCCCGTAGCCAACCATTGCAGCACCGTATTGTTGGGCCAGACCGACCAGGCCTTCAGCCGAAGTGCCCCACGGTGAGCCCGTACCGTTTTCGAGCAACGGCACATGACAAAAGAGAAACGGTGTTTCGCCTTGTGCTGCGCCCGCCGCCAGTTCATTTTCAATCCAAGTCAACGTATCGGGATACACATACCCCGGCAGCCCGGACATGCGTGGATTGTTGTTGAAAAGTATGAAGCGGAATCCCTGATGGGTGAAAGATTGATTCAGCGGTCCCAGCTTATTCTGATAGGCGGCAACCAGCGCCTCGTATTCTGTCGAGTAGGGTGGTCCCGTGGCGTCGGGATAGCCCAATTCGTGATTGCCCGGCAAATCGTAGCGCGGCATCGTCAAGGGCGCCACGTAGCCCAGGTACTCGTCGTACTCGGCCAGGTTTTCCGGCGTGGGCCCGTAGACGGGGTTATTAGTCATATCGCCCGAACTGATCACGAAGTCGGGTTGCAGCGTGTTGGCCAATGCAACAGCGGCATTCAATCGAGTATGCACCGGCTCGTTGATGGCGTTGCCCACATGCACGTCGGACCACTGTTGGAACGTGAAAAGCGGCGTTTCATCGGCCGGACATCTTGTCACTCCAATCAGCAAGATAATGACACCGAGCCACCATGCTGGTCGTGAAATAACCATGACTGTCTCCAGTAGAATGAAATGTATCTGTTTTTCGGATTGAGATACCCCGAGACGTCACTGTAATTATAACAGTGTAGGAAATTGATTTCTCCCGGTCCGAAATCGCTGCCGGCAACTCCGGACTGTTTTTCAACATTTTTTATAGACCACGATCGGGTCGCCTCCCCCGTCCGGTTTGCAGATCTACCGGCGACGGAATCCCAACAGAGTCAGTGATCCGAGTAAAATCGCCAGCAGGCTGGACGGTTCCGGAATGGTCGTCATGCTGTTTGTCTGCAACCACTCGATGTTATCGTTAGTTAAGACGGACCGCCACACGGCCACTTCGTCAATCAGACCGTCGAAATAACGCAGGGAGTCGGTTGTGCCCGCGTCTCCGCCGATACCGTAGGTTCCCTCATCCGAAATGTTTCTCAGCGCGCCGGCGTTGTGATTATTGTCATCCAGAGTTCCATTGACGTAGACCGCGATCCACCCGTCTTTATCTACTGAGCCGTCAAGTATCCCCACCAGGTGCACCCACTCACCTCGTGCAAAATCGCCTCCGCTGGAAGAAGTTGAACTGGTCACATCGCCGACCACCTGGGCGATCATACGCGCGCCGCCGGTGTAATCGAACAACGATACGGTCTGCTTGTCATCTCCCTGGAACCAGTTGCCAAAGATCTGTGCTTTTTTCGAGTTATCTGTGTCTTGCGAATAGACCCAGGCCGAAATGGTAACCGCGCTGTTGCCGCCGCTGGAAAGATCGATGCCGTCGAGATCCACGCGATCGTTGCTGCCATCGAAGTCAAGCGCGCGATTGCCGGTGTAGGAAAATTTCGTATTGGACGAGTCGGAAGCGCCCACGATCTGCCCATTCACAGCTCCGTTGGTTGCGGTCGCGGTCGTGGCGCCGGAACCATCGTCGAATGCCCAGGAATAATCGGGAGCACCGGGCATAATCGGCGCGGCGTTTAGCTGAGCAAGACAAAAGAACATCAACACCAGCAACACCGCCAAACTCGCTTTGCTTGGTTTTAGCACATGAATTGATCTGGAAAACATTTTTCTAATCCTTTGGTGTGAGAGAACAAAAAATTACAATACTCGACAAACTAGATGTCGATTAGATAATCGTTGCCCAACTTATTCACAACAATCTTTCAAACGCTTCTCTGGAACCGTGGAAACACGCAATAGCTTTTCATGGCTGATAAGACTTCACGTGGTTGTTTTTGGCTTAAAATTCCCTCTTTCGCATAAATTGAGGTCTATATCCAAAATACTTTCAATGAGAGTCTGCATACCAATCAATCCCCACTCACTTTCATAAGGTATGCGTAAATATATCAAGGTATACATTTGCCATTATGACAATCTTTTCCTGTTTGTCAACACCCAAAAAATCCATAATGATGAGAATTTACATGGCCTATTTCCGCCGAGTACCACCCCAGCAGATCACGGCCCCGGAAACTGCCTGCGCCTCGGTATTTATGGAGAATACCGGTGAGAGTATCGCATTATACCGGCCTGCCCGCTTTACCTTTTGCGAAAAAACGTCATACAGCCACAATTCGAATCGATCGCGGAAAATCCGGTACTGAAGCACTTCCCGATGGCCGGGATTCTTCAAGTCGGGGCACATGATGTATCGAGTTCTTTCACGCGTCTTGATGTGGAATGCGTGCTGGTGTCCGTACGCTACAGCCATGACGCCATACTTTTCGCACAAGGCGACCAGACGTTCGGCCGAATCGCCCCAGGGCGGGCCTGTCCCATCCTTTAGTATCTGCACATGGCAAAATAAAAACGCCTTTTCGCCTTTCTTCAACTCGCTCTCGATCCAACCGAACGTCTCATCCGAAATGTGCCCCGGTTGGCCGGAAAGCGGTGGGTTGTTGTTGAAAAGGATGAAGCGGAAACCTTGATGGGTAAAGGACTGGTTCAGCGGTCCGATTTTCTTCTTATAAGCCGCGACCAAGGCCTCATGGTCTTGTGAGTATTTGGAGCCCGTGTAGTCGAAATAACCGATGTCGTGATTGCCCGGCAGTGGATAGATCGGCATGGCCAGTTTCGCAACGTATTTGCGATATTCGTCCAACTCGGCCAGGTATTCAGGAATGGCCTTGTAGACCGGATGCGTCGTCATGTCTCCCGAATCGATTACGAAAGACGGTTTCAACTTATTGGCCAATTTGATCGCGGCAAGCAACCGCTTGTGCGCCGGGCGGTTGCTGCCATGGCCCACATGCACGTCGGAGAACTGCATGAAAGTGAAAAGCGGCTTTTCTTCGGCCGTACATGCAGTACATGCCAGCAAAAGAACAAAACCCGCCATCCAGGTTCGACGCGTAATATCCGCCATGTACTATTTACTCCCGGTTACTTCAACTGAACTCCTACTCATAGACAAACCCGGTGTTGGGATGTTCTATTTCTGCTTATATGTATCGGGCCGCGGTGGGGCCATGCTCTCAAAGGCTTCAACGGGCCAGAAACGCAGCCGTTCGATTCCCTTGGGCACCGCTTGACGATATTGCACGTATGCTTGCACACGGCCTTTGGTCGTATACGAAATAGGACCACCATCGGGACGGGCGCCACAGCCAAATTGCTGGCCGCCGCTACCGAATACCTTGTAGCCCATGAGCAGACAGTCTTCCAGATCGACGTGCAGCAGCGGGCCTTTCATTGTGCTGTAGATTATGCCGGTAGAAGGCTGTCCGTGCGGCTGCGAAAAGTTCAGTGAGATCAGTTTACAGTTCTTGAGTTTAACCACGGTGTAACCGTCGAATCCGGGGTTGCCCGATTGCAGGGCATTGTCGGGACCGATAAGTATGCAGTCTTCGAATACGGCGTCGGGGTAGTCGTGCTTCATGGGATTTTCACCGCGGACATAAGCGCCGGCCGCGTCTCCCCACCAGTCGAGGCACATGAAGTAGCTGCGGCGAAATATGATAGGCTCGCCTTTTCGACCCACGTGCCCACCCACGCCGGCACCGCAGAATCGTCCTATGCCCACACAGTCTTCCACGATGGCCGAGAACTTGGCGCCTTTCTCGCAAGTGATGTCCCAGCCGATGCCGCCTTCACAACCGGTTCCGTAGATTCCTCGATAGATCCAACGGTCCCAGATAACACCGGAAAAGTGCGGCGAACAGCGCCACGGCCCCCACCAGTCGACACTTTTCATGCCCGTCTCTTTCTCCGGATCGCCTTTATCGAGCAGCATCCACATATTTTGGACTCCTTTTGGATCGCTACGGACGATGTCTTTGGTGGCGCCGGAATCGATCACCACCCAACCGGTGGCGCCGGATCCCAAGCGTCCATTGACGTCGGCGACCAACAGGTTGTATGAGCCGGCGGCGCCTTTGTGCGAGGGATAGAGGTTGGCTTCGGCGTAGGTGTCCGGGCGGATGACGACCTTGTGACCGCCCTTATCGTCAGGCACGGCGAGAAGAGCGGTCTGGATTGTGTTGAAGGCCTTGGCCCAGGTGCTGCCGTCCGAGTTGTCGCCCAGTTTGGAAACATAGATTGTTTTGCCCTTATTGCCGGTATAGTCCTTGGCGTCCGGATCGAACGGCGCGGCCCACAGGCTCGGCGAAATTGTCGGGATGAGTAACAAGCTGAGAATGATTTTAACCTGGAATTGCATGGTAGTTTTCCTTGATTTTTATTGTTGTTTGCAGTACCGGCATTAGCCGGAATAATTGTCTAAGCAGCTTGTCTTTGCGAGGTGTTTGCCGCCTGAAGGCGGAACAACAAACACTAATTGTTTTTCTAATATCAAGAAGAGATTAGCGTCAATTAGCAGAAATTAGTGTTCCTGAATTGATCTTTAGTGTTTTCGTGGTGAAAAATGGATTACCCTTCTTGGTTTCGGCTCGGACGTACTAGTCTCTCTCCAATCAATACCCAAACGACTTGAGCGTCTTTTCAAAATCGCCCGGCAATGGCGCCAGAGGTTTTTCGGCGTCGGCCTCACCATATTGCAGCATATTGAGCAACATGCGATCGGCCGCCGGGTGTTTGCCGAGGTTTTGCGGTATGAACATCGTGTTGAGCACGAAACGGCCCGCGCCCAGGTGATGCACGGCCACGGTCAGACCGGCATGGTAATTCTGCGATGTCTTCATCGCGCCGGCAACCGCTTCGCCGGCCGGGTTTTGGCCGATATATACATTGTCGGGAATCACCTCGCGATAGAATTCCCAATCCATCAGCCCTCCCGCCGGTAGTCCGTCGAAGATCGGGTGTCTCTTTGCCCAATCGTCCTTTAGGTATAGCCATGAACTGATCCTGTCTACCCTTCCTTTATTCGCCATCGGCAGCCAGGTCATGGGACCTTTGGGGCCGTTGAATACGTGGGGTGAAAGAAAGATCGCGGTCGATCCGCGGGCAATGTGTCGTGCCAGGGCGGCAAAGGCTTTGGACGCGTCGGCCGCCGGTGGTGCTTGAGTAACCAGAATCACTTCACGAGCGTCATGCTTATCGGCCGAGAACTTGCGCGTGCGGATGCCCTGCGCGGCCAGCCATTTTTCCACGGCCGGATCTTCACCGAAGAGTACCACTTCGCACTGCAATTTCGGATACTCGGCCCGGTCGGCCACATGGAACACGGTCTCGCCGCCTTTTGCCGAGGCACCGCTTTCGAACGTAGCCAACAGGCGATACTTGCCCGCGGGGCCGTCTATTATTACCTCTTCATCGAACAGAGGTAAAACCATTGGCGGTTCTGGCTTTCCTTTCGGATCCGGTATTGTGAGTGTAATGTTCTTTTGAAAAATCCGCGTCTGCCGCGGGCCCACAACCTCGATGCGGATTGGATACTTGCCCGGCAACAAGGCGTCTTCGTTGGCCAAAACCGCTTCGAGCCGCACGGGCGTACCGCGATAGACGTTGCGGGGTTCGGCGAAGAGACAGAACCGTAGCGGCGCGAAGGCGTCGGAAACGGCCTCCATCGTGCCCGGCTTCAACTCGCGGAAGGTCGTCCATAGCCCTTCGCCCGTCATACCCTGGTCGACCGTGCCGGTAATGCTGTGGGCCACGACTTTGGGATTCGAGCGAATGGCGTTCAGACCGACAGTCCTCTGCCCGGCCATCTTGGCAATACAGTCGGCAAAATAATCCTCGGGCCGGTCGAACGCGTCATCCATCTTCCAAAGTTTCCAATCGCGTAAAAACTGGTCGCGGAGGCCGCGATAGAACAGTCCGTCCTCACTGCCGCCCTTGCCCAGACGCTCGTAGTGACGAACTACGCGCATCAGATCGACGGGACTGCCGATGCCGTATTCGGAAATGAACATCGGCCGCTGGTCGCTGCCCATCCCACGGAGCATATTCACAATGTCGCTGGTGTGCGGCGCGCGGGGATAAGGGTGCTGGTCATCGAGCACGTTTTCCCAGCCCTTCGAGCCGGGATTGCACAGGGAACCAATGGCTTCACTCGGGCCTTGCGGCTTGAATAGCTTCACAACACCCGGACCCGCCGCCTGGCCGGGCAGCAATTCACCGTAGCTCCACGCGCCGTTGGGATTGCTGGTGAACTTGAAATTGGCGGCCGCGTCGTATGTTTTACCGTCAGAGGTTTTAATCTTGGCCGCCAAAGCCGTCGTATCGGCACCGTAATTGCCGTTGCCGTAGCCCAACATGAAGTCGATCGCGTCACCTCGTTTCACCTTCAGCTCACCCTTGTAAGCGGCCTTTGGTCCTGCTCCATTTACATTAATACCACCGTCGAATACGGCCCGCCCATTGTGCAGAACATGCACATCGGTAGTCGCTTTCTCCGCGATCGAAGAGAATTCGGCGTCGATCTCGATCTGGCCGTCATCAGTCGCCGTCCAGCGAACGGTGGTCTTTTCGTCCTTGGGGCCCGGGTGCAGCGCCAACTGGCCGGGCGCCCATGTGATGCCCAAATGGTTTATGGGCTGTTTGCCCGCGTTGAAGGTAACGCAAGGCGCATCGACATCCGCGCTGTGCTTGAAGATTCTCAGCGCTTCGGGCGCGTTTACATCATCTCTCAGGTCCCACCGGCCGCTGGCGAGCATCACCATACGCGTGTCATCGAGTTTGTGCAATTTTGGCAGGAACCCAACGGCATACTTAAACAGCGGATCATGTTTCCCAGTCTCGTTCAGCAGGCCCCAGATTACGATCGACGGATGGTTACGATCGCGCAGAATCATTTCCAACTGCGACTGGTCGTATCGCTCGACCAGCTTGGGCGAATTTTGCATGCACCACGCAGCGTAGCTTTCCGCGTATACCAGCAGGCCGATCTCGTCGCACATGTCCAACTGGTAGCGGGTAGCCAGGCCGGCAATGAAGCGAATGGCATTGAAGCCCATGGCCTTGGCCAGGATCAGGTCGCGACGGAACAGTTCCGGATCGTGCGCAAGCTGCATGCCGATGGGTGCGTGGTTTCCGGTCTGCGAACACCGCAAATACAAGCGCTTGCCGTTGAGGCGGAAATAGCCATTCGCGAAACGAAACTCTCGAAAGCCGCAACGCGTCGAAGCGGTATCCGTCGAACGGCTGCCGGCGGCTCGCACACCCAAGCTGACCCGATACAAAAACGGATCATTAAGCTGCCACAACCTATGATTTTTGATCTCAACCTCGGTTTCGACAAGCGTATCGCCGGGCGGGAATTTCTTCGTCATCACCTTAGCCACCGCCGTCTGACCGGAAGCGGCGGAAGCCGCCGAGACCGAGACTTCCGCCTCGATCGTCGACTTTCCCGCGTTCCTCACATTGGCCTGAACGCGTATTTTGCCCGTCTTTGGATCCGGTCGCACGAATAAGTCTTCTACACGCAAAGCCGGTACGATCATAACCTCGACCGAATCGACGATGCCGCCATGGTTCCACGACGCGCCGGCAAAATAATTATTAGTCTTGTTGCGGTGGGGTGTCTGGTCCAGCTTGATGCCGTCGATCAATTGGTCGGTGGGATTGAGCACGCGTACGGCCAGAGTGTTTTTGGCGCCTCCCGTTTTGACCGCATCGGTAACATCGATCACAAAGGGAGTCTCGCCGCCCTCGTGGCCGCCGACACGTTGACCGTTTAGCCAGACATCTGCCTTGTAGTCGACGGCCCAGAACCGTAACAGCACGCGCCCACCGGCATGTGGATTTTTGCCGACGGCGAAATTGCGCCAGTACCAGGCAACACCGTGATAGCCGGGGAAAACGTCTTGGATGATCCACGGAACTTTTGTGGGCTTGGCGTCCGGCCGGGGCGCATTGAACCAGCCCTCCTTCTGCCCTACGTTTTTCGGATCGACGGACAACAGCCAGCCTTCGCCGTCGAGTGGAATGATTTGACTGGACAAAATAGGCTTCTCGGCGACCGTTGCCGAAGAAGCATAACAAGTAGCGACCAAGGCAAACGTCACAGCCGGCGCTATTCTACAGAAAAAATACTTAGCGTTCGTCATTTTTCATCCTCTCAGGCAGGGCGGTCTAGGGCAGGCCGCGTTTTGGTGGGAAAAAGTTCTGGGTCAACCGATAAAACCAGTTGTTTCTTTATGGTGCATATTCTCTTACCGTAGAATGATTATTCCATTTATTATTATCCATGTTCGTCGTCTATGCGTAAGTTTTGTGCTTTGTATAGACGTTCGCGAAACGATTGGGTAAATTCTCGTGTTTCGGCTTCCTCGCCATTCTTCTTTGCTCGTAGCCGGTCGAAACGAGCCAGCATATTGCGGCGCGCGCGTCTCATGTGCAGGACCATGGCCTGACGCGCCGCCTTTGGATCATGGGAACGAATGGCCGAGTAAATGCTCTGGTGGATCTCGATGCTCTCCGCAATGAACTTCGCAAAATTGCGACAATCATCCCACCAGTCGGTTCTGTAGCCGAACATCCTTATCATCATGTTCGTGTCTTCCATGGATTTCAAAACCCAGCGGTTACGCGCGGCACGCAGGATGGTAAGGTGGAAAGACAGATCGGAAAGCTGGGGACGAGCAAAGGCGTCCATAATCGCATCGGGAGGAGGTTGCCGGATCCCGTCATCGTTATTTTCGGCGTTTAGTGAAGATGCAAGTTCAATGATCGCGGTCTGCGCGGCTTGAAATTCGTGCAGATGTTTAGCGAGTTTCGAGAGTTCGGCATCGCCGATCCGCCGCGCTGCCTGAGCCGCCGCGCTGCACTCTAAAATCTTGCGAAACTCTAAGAGTTCAATCAATTCTTCGCGATTTGGTTGCCGTACAAACACACCGCGACGTGGCAGTTGTTCCAAAAGGCCTTCGCTCAAGAGTTGACCGATTGCCTCGCGCACGGGGATTATGCTTACACCAATCTGCTCGGCCAGCGCGGCCGGTAGAAGACGGTCGCCGCCCAACAGTTGTCCACTCGACATCTGGTCACGTATATATCGATAGGCTTGATGTTTGAGCGTGGGCATGCTGGATGTAGTATGTCTATCTGATGTGTATTGTTTTACATCTGCCTTAATTATAGCGGGCAGATTAGAGAATATATTATTTTCAGCACCGTTTATAACGCCTCGATTACGCGACGTCAAGCTTTTTCTTTGATCGAAGAGAAATCGGCGACTGGGAAGAATAAAGGATTATGTGGTAAGGACTTTCAGCCACGATATAACATGCTCTAGATGGCCGTGCCACGTTCTGGTAACACATCTCACGTTATTTATGAGCATGCGGAAGTTTGGCCCGACGCTTGCCGGCCCCCAGCCCGAATCCCTCCACAATCGACTCGGCCGTTTTTCCGCCGAGGTTGAAGATCGTGAAACCACCCGTGCAAAGTTTCCTGCTATGGTTGACCTGCCCGACGACCTGGGCAGGTGTTAGCGAAATACCCGTGGCCGTGGCGCCTATGCCCGGATATATGGGCACGCAACCGTCCAACAGACGCAACTGGTTGTTAATTAACGCCTGAAAACTCATGTCGCTCGCCGTATAGTCCATGGGACAAAGGAAATCGACGTAACCCGACTTTGCCCAACGCACCCAGTCCTGTCCGACGGAAGTTCGACACGATGGATAGGAGCCAAACACGGCGGCCGAAATCTTAACATCCTTGCGAATCGCCTTGGCTCGCTTGGCGACCGTTGTCACAAGTCTGGTAATTTGCTCGGCGAGCCATTCGAGATACTCTTTGCGGCGATCGCCTCGATGGCAATCGTCCGGCCAGTTTGCGACCTTCTTTCCCGAGGCCGCTTCGAAACGCGCTCGGCAACCGTCGCAATAGCAGTGGTTCCCGTCGGGGTAGCGTATATAGTCGAAGTGTAACCCGTCAACGTCATACTTCCGCACCACTTCGACCATGCTCTCGGCCTCCAACTTGAGATTATCCGGATGCGAAGGGCAAAGCCAATCCTTGGGCCTGCCATGCACCGACACCTGCGTTCGCCCCTGTCTGTGTAGTTCCTCGACGAATTTTCTCGGCGCGTGGTGCTGAAGATTGTAATTAACCTTCCAGACGTGTACTTCGATGCCATACTTTTTAGCGGCCGCCAGGCATTGAGCGATCTGGTCTCCAAGCTCTTCATAAACTTTGCTGCGGGGCAAAATAT
>JAFGTN010000315.1 GCA_016934075.1 Pirellulales bacterium | reverse complement strand
GGGCGTTACGCCCACTGTTTATCGGAGAACGCACCGGTCGAAGGGGGATGGGAGATGAGAGGGCAGAGGGCAGAAAATAATATATAATGCCCGAAGCTCAAAGCTCAAGGACGTTCAGCCAACCGCCCGATCTCAGCGGCGTCCAGCGAGCGGTTGTAGATCCGCAGGTCGCGCATTTTGCCGTTGAAATAGTCGTGCTCGCCGAAACCTATTATCAGCGGCCGTTTGTTGGAGAAATCATAATCGGCCGGGACCGTCGAAGTGGAGTGGGCCACGCATTTGCCGTCTAGATAAAGTTGAAGTTTGTCGCCGGCCTTAACAGCGGCCAGATGATGCCAACCCGAAGGTAGCGTGCGGTCGAAGGAAACGCATTTTCCGGCTTCGAGGCTGAGAACATGTCCCGAAGGCAATGTGCCGGCAAACAGCTTGCCGTCATATACGGCCATCGACCAGACGCGGCGATAGCGAACATCGGGCGTGGTGTCCAATTGTCCCGTGCAGGTCCATCCCTTCGATTCGTCGTATCGGTAGACCTGCCCCAAGGGCAACGTGCCGCCGTAGAGTTTACCGTTGTATACGGCCAAGGCCATGACTTCTTTCTCCTCGCCAAGGCGGCCCAGGCTCGTGAAACCGGCATCGCCATCATAGCGGAAAACACTGGCCGTGGGCCACGTGCCCACACAGATCTTGCCCTTGTGGATTACGGCGGAATATGTCTGCGATGTCTGAGGAACGGCGCCTAGCGAAATCCATTCTTTGTCGCCATCGTAGCGGGCCATTCCATCCTCGCCGAATACGGTAGCATAGAGAATGCCATTATACACGCAAAACGCGCCCAATCGCCCGCTCGCCGAGCCGACATACGTCCACTTCTTATCGCCGTTATATCGATATGCGGCAGCCGTACGTGTAGGACACCCATAGCTGTCGCAGGTAGTGGCATACAGTTTTCCGTCGAATGAGACCAGAGCGGATGTCGTGTAGACGTCGCCGATCTTACCGCAGTCGGTCCACTGCTTGCCGCCTTCGTAGCGGAACACCTTTCCGCCAGGGTTCTTGTTGGGCGAGACGGGCAATGCCGATCCTCTCCCGCTGTAAAAAGCGCTACCGGCATAGAGTTTACCGTCATGCTCGCAGAGGGTGCATATAGCGTTACAGCGGTCGGGCGCGCCGCAGTCGATCCAACGCGTACCGCCCTCGTAGCGATATACATGACCGGCCTGCCTCTCGCCGGGTTCCCATGTACCGGCATATAGATGGCCGTTGAACACTGTCAAAGCCCACACTATCTTATTATTCCCCGGCCGTCCGCAATCGCTCCAAGCAGGCGGCTTGCCGCCGACGTCGATGCCGAAAAACAGATTCTTGTAGTTCGACTGCGCCGAAGCGTTTCCCACATAGTTCATCAACAAGAAATTCATGCCCCGCCGCGTGAGCGGATCGTACTTACTGAGAATATCCCCCAGCACGTCGTCGAGTTTGTCTTCGGTATGTACCCACACGGCGATCGAGCAATCGCCCTTGCCCAACTTCAGCGAAGCGCTATGAGGCACTTCGATATGGCTTTGGACGCCGTCGAACGAGGCTCCTTCGGCCGCGTTGAACTTAACGCCGTGGTTCACGCCGTGGTTTCCGCACACGGACGAATCCCGGCAATCGTTCAACAATTTCCAATGCCCCACCAAACCGGCGTCTTTGTTATCTGCGGCCCAGGCGACCGATAAGGGAAACAGGAAAAACAGCACGCAAACTTGCGGCACGCTACGGATCAATCGATAACTTCTCATGGTTTTTCCTTCTTCATTCTTTCGATCGTACGGGTCCATTTACCAGGAGTATTGACATCCAGCCATCCGGGCGGCATGTGCTTGTCCATATATTCTTGCATGGCCGGCCAAAGTTCCTCAACTGCCCTATACCACAACGCGGTGGCCCGCTGGGGATCGGTCTTGCGAAGTTTATATGCTTGGATACGCAGTTCCTGAATTTCAGCCGCCATCTCCCAGTAGCGAACCGCGGCGGCCAACTTTTCCACCTGCCGATGTTCGCGATCGTTTGCGGCTTTGGCTCGAGCCGCGTCAAGCGCGTTATGAATCTTATCCCGACCGACCGCGTTTAAAAAAAATCGAATACTGTTGGCATTCGGCAACAGCGTGCGGCCTTCGTCGGCCATTTTTTCCAGGGCCTCGATAAATCCGGCAAAGATAGGCCGCAACTCCCGGCCAGCCGCGCCGAACGTGCCCAACAGATATTCGTCCAAGACCTCGTCGTGGTCGACGTCGTCCGACCAACCGCAACGGGCGAAAACCAGGTTGTTGAGCCCATAGGCGCTGTGGTTGTGAGTCCAACTTTGCACAGTGGCGCCTTCGATACCCAGCCGTTTGAGATTTTTCCAATCCTCACAGATGATTTTCGACTGGGGATAGGGCAACGAACATTGGGCGCCCATGCCCATGTAATAGGCGTAAACGATAAGCCGCCCGGGAAAAACGTCCCTCCACTTGCCGAGCACCTCATAGAAAAACTTGTTTTTGCTCGATGTATTTTCGGCGGCAATTGGTCGCGAACCATCGCGCCAGTAAAGCGCAAACCAGAGTGTCTGATTCTCGCGGAATTTCACATCCCTAGCGGGCCATAGCAAATCGACATAAGCCGCACCACCGACTGTCACATCGGGAAAATCCTTGGCAATGCCTTCCGCCACGGCGTTGAGCAGCTTGTGGTAACGACTGGATTTGCTGCGGTTCTCACTGGTATAATTCGTTTTCCTGAAAGCTTCCTTGGGATCGGGATCACCGGACACGCATTTGTCGCATTGGCACATGCCCACGCCGTCCTCGGGTATGACTCCCACTACTTTCACCTCGGGATTTTCGCGAAGATACTTTCGCACGTTCTCGATCAGCGTGGCGACTGCCCGTTCGTTGCTGGTGCAGATACAAAGCTGTTTGAACTTCTCGGCGCGGCGACCGTCGACCATGGCATACCACTCGGGATGCTCGGCGGCGTATCGATTGGGCGGCAGCCAATAGCATAAATTGTGGTGGTTCATGTCCAATTTCATGCCGCGCTTACGCACGGCCGGTCGCAGTTCCTGGTCGAACCAGCGTTTTCCATAACGCACCACGCGCTGTGCGGGCCATACCGTCTTGCCCGTCGCCGGATTGATGTGAACCATTTTCGCGGGATCATAACTCTCTGGCGCCGGCCGATACATGATATAGTTCATCCCATTCTTGGCCATCCAATCGATCCGCGCGCGGTTGAGTTCCTCATCCTCGCCATAAGAAAACTGCAGACCGCGATAGGCCAACTTGGGCTCGCGTCGCAAGCGTTTGACGTCGACCGTGATCTGTTTTTTTCGTGGAACATACTCTCCGTCGGGCCCCAGATCGGAAAAACGGCATCCGCCGAAACGTTGCAGAAACTCGTAGCCACCGAACACCACACCCAAAGGCCCGCCGCCGATAATTTTTAACGTTGGGCCTTCGATGCGAAACTCGTAGCCTTCGTCGCTCAATCCGGCCTCGGCGTCGACTGCAAGATCGATGCGCGGTGATTGCGAGTCGGATGCCGCTTTGGGCAATTCACAGCCCAGAATCTCACCCAGGTATCGCCGTAACTCGCTCGCGGCAAACTCCACCGGCTCGGACTCGTTTTTCTCGCAAGTAATGGCCGGTGGCCGCTCACTCGATACTTGCCATGCATCACCCGACAGTGCATTACTGCTGCAAACAGTCAGAAAAAAAATGAAAACCGTTTGGAACGCTGGTCCGAGGTTTTTGAGATTAATGACTGACATTCGACCGTTGCCTTTCGGGATTACCACAAAGATCCTCGAAATCCTGCCAGTCAGGATTATTCCTGAACCATACTAACCCAAATCAGTTCGTTCAAGCATAAAAACGCGCAAAATATAACGGCCAATTTGCGCACACAGGCAGCTACGACCAGGGTATCGCAATTCAACCATTTTGGTTATTGCGACGTGAAGAACAATCATTTACACTGATGTAATGCTATTTCGCAAGTGTATCGCTAGCCCTCACATCTCGTGTTCAATCACCACTTTCGGAGAATACGTTGTGCTTTACCAACATGATAAATCGAGTCACCTAGTGCTTGCCCGCCTTCAAATAGTCACGCTGCTAATAGCCCTTTTCACTATAAATCTCACATGCGTGACGCTTTTATGTGCTCAAGAAAAACCTGCTCCCGCCCGGGCAAAGTCCCGCGAGGCCACGCCGGCGGTGGTCAATCCGGTTCTTCGCTCCGATTTGCGCGCGAACTTAAGCCTCGACGGGCAATGGGATTTCGTGACCGATCCCGATCTCAAGGGCGAAGCCCAAGGCTGGTACAAACCCGAAGTAAAATGGCCCGCCACCAGAAAGATCCGCGTACCCGGCTGCTGGGAAGCGCAAGGCGTGGGTAAACCCGGTCCAAGCAATCCGCCGGGACACCTTCTTTACGAACCGGTCAACGTGCAATTACGATCGGCCTACACGGGTGCCGCCTGGTATAAGACCAAGGTTTGCATCCCCAAGGATTGGGCCGGCAAGCAGATCTGGCTCAAGATCGGAGGAGTCAACTCGCAAGGCTGGTTCTGGTTGAACGGGACATACATCGGACACGAATACACTTTCTGCGGCACTTACAAGTACAATGTCACCGATCTGGTCAAGCCCGGCAATGAGGCCATCCTTGTAGTCCTCGCCCGCAACGATGTGCCCAGTCGTCGAGGCGAGTCGAACTGCCTGCGCATGTATGGCGGCATCTTCCGCAGTGTCGAGTTGGACGCAACACCGGACATATTCATCGACAACGTCTTTGTCGAGCCGCTCTTGGATGAGAAGAAAGCTCGGGTGCATATCGCCTTGCGCAACACCACGGGTGCTGCTTCAAAATCGCCTTTCCGCACCGAGATCGATGTACGGACCGCAAAAGATCTTAAACCGGTCGGCAAGGCCGACAAGAGTGTTACGGTCACAGCCAAAGAGATTACCGATCTCATCGTGGACGTCGACCTGGATCCACTCGTGCCCTGGTCGCCCGAAAATCCGTTCCTATACACGGCAAACGTTAAGCTACTGGAAGTAGACCGGCCCATCGACGGTTGGATAGAACGATTTGGTGTCAAGAAATATGAGGTCCGCGGCGGTGATCTCTACTTGAATAACCGGCGCTTCTTCACGCGCTGCTATGGCGACGACCACGTGTATCCCATGACCGTTTGTTCGTCGGCTTCGCGAGAAGAACACGCGCGTCACATGCAAATCGCCAAGAACTATGGCTTCAACTACGTCCGCCACCACACCCACTGCGAAATCCCCGAATTCTACGAGGCGGCCGACGAGGTGGGCATCATGGTCCAGCCCGAACTTCCTTACTACGGACGTTTCAGTGAGAAACGCCCCTATTCACATCTCTCCGGAGCTCCGCTCACGCCCAAAAAAGACCTCGAGGAATTGGTCACCCACTACCGCCGCTACACGTCGCTGAGTACCTATTGCGGGGGCAACGAGGGCGATTGCCTGTCGCCGCTCGACCGGGAACTATATCAACTAGCCCACCAACTCGACGACTCACGACCATGGGTGAGCATGGACGGCAGTCCCTGCAACACCCAAAAAGATTCTGACGTCAACAACTGGTGGGGCGGCGGGGCGCAGGTCCATCCGCCCATGAAGGAAAATGTCTGGCCACACACCCTGCACGAGTTCATGAGTCTGGGAATCAATGAAGACCCGCGGCTGGAGCCGAAATTCACCGGCGCCTTCGCTGCAAATCTTTCGCTGAAAGATGTCAAACATTTTGTCGAAAACGATGTGGGATTGAGTTGGGATTGGGCCCAGGCCTGTTTCGACGCAGGGCATCGTATCCAGGGCGTGCACCACAAGATCGGTATCGAGTCGGCCCGCGTCGATCGCTTCCTCGACGGTTTCAGTTGCTGGCTGATGACCGACATTTCGCCCAGTTCACAAAACGGCGTTGTCAACATGTTCTGGGAAACCAAATCCAGCACGCCCGAATATTTCCGCGAGTTCAATTCGCCCACCATCATCCTGGCCTGCCCGGCCGGCGGGGGACTGCGCGAGGCACTGAGCCTGAAACCGGGCTCGCTGATACGCACCGGCGGCGACGCGATGGATATAGACTGGGTAGTG
This sequence comes from Pirellulales bacterium, assembly GCA_016934075.1. Taxonomy (GTDB): domain Bacteria; phylum Planctomycetota; class Planctomycetia; order Pirellulales; family Thermoguttaceae; genus JAFGTN01. The sequence goes on along the minus strand of JAFGTN010000315.1, from coordinate 5,450 downwards.
TCGCATTTCGAGTCCGACGCCATCAAAGACGGCACACTGAAATGGCGACTCGAAGCCGACGGAAAAATCTTGGTCCAAGGCCATTTGAAAAACATCCACGTTGCCGCGGGCGACGTAGCCATCGTGGGCCACAGCAACATTACCCTGCCCTGGCTCGAAAAAGCAGTATTGGCCAGACTCATCGTCGAACTCGAAGGAACCGATACACACAACTCCTGGAAGATTTATCTTTTTCCAAATTTCCAGCCGAAAGCCGACTCCGGTCGAGGCATGGCTCTGTCGGCCGACATTTATGAAAAACTATCAGCCCGCTACTCGGGTGCTTCTAAACTGGGATCAAAAGAAGCCGCCAACACAAAGCTCGTGGTCGCTGCGTCGCTGGACGAGTCCGGCGTCGTCGATGCCCTGGACCGGGGTTGCTGTGTCGTCTGCCTCTCGCTACCCGGCTACAACCTGATTAGCCCGGGAGTTAGCCTGGGATGGTGGCAGATCACGAATCAAACCGGAACAGCCATCGCCAGGCATCCGGCTTTTGGCGACTATCCACATGAAGGTTATTTGGACCAAGGCATGTTCCGCCTGATTCACAAGGCCGAGAAACTTGATCCAGGGCACAAGTTCCGTAATGTCGAGCCTTTGATGGTCGGCATCGGACGAGCCACAGGTTACAAGTTCGGATTCGACGGCTATCCGCTTGGTTTCAATCTCTATACATTCCAAGCCAATGCCGGTAAGGGCAAGCTGTTATCCACCGGCTTGAATCTGCTTTCGGATCATCCAGAAGCCGTGCACTTACTCGACCAGTTCATCGAGTACGCGCGTAGCGAAAAGTTCCGTCCCAAGGGTGATTTCGGACTCAATGAGTTCCGCAAGAAACTCGAACGCATCAAGAAAATCTCTGCCGACCTGAACGGATGGGGTGAAATCGTTCGTGCCGGCGAAAGCGTCCGGTGGCACACATTCCTCCGCACGGACATCATGTATACGGCCCGCCAGACCGACGGCCGTAGCGAAGTCGTTTGGAAGACGGACAAGTGGAAGCCGGACAAGAACGGCCTGGTGCATTTCAAGTGGATCGCCAACATCGGCTGGATAACCCAGCCCGCGGGCGGCCATTTCACCATGTATCTCAACGGAAAAGAGATCTTAACCTTCGACGTTTCGCACAAGCATACCACCTGGACCGGCAAGGGCGCCGCTTGCCGTTTGAAATTCACCGTAAAAAACATCGACCGAAAAGAAGACGCCTCCGGCATCATGGAACTGATCGTGCCAGGCTCGCTTCTTAAGCCCGGCGGCAAACCGGTCGAACTCCGCGTAGTCGGCTCGGCCAACAATAGTAAAAGATACTTCGGTTTGCAACCGAATCCGTAAATATACAAGTGAAATTCACCCTACTTCCAATTACCCTCTTGGCACTCTTCGCCGTTTAACAAAGAAAACGCCGCCAATTTATATCTAAGTACCCTTGACTCGCAATTTTGCAAAAGTCCAAAAAACCTCTATAGCACCTGGAAATTTCACAAAAAACGTTTGTGCGAATCGCTTTTTGCCTTTATCGAGAAACTCATCGCGTGATATTGTATACAATTTCTCCATCTGCTCTAATACAGGCTTCTGACGTATGGTCAACAACTTGAATGATTGTCTATAAGATAAACTATATTCAATCGCCGGAGATTAGATAGCATGGAACTTTCAAGGCTCAGCGTTCTTTCCGATCAAGAAATCGGCGAGATCCACGAAGCAACCGTGGACATTCTTGAAACCTGTGGTGTACAGATCCTCAGTGCCAAGATGCTCGACTTCTTGAAGCAAAAAGGCCTGGAAGTTGACGAAGAAAAGCGCTCTGTGCGTTTCTCCCGAAGTTGCCTTGAAGACGCACTAGCCGCTACGCCGGCCCAGTTCGAAGTGTTCGATCGCGACGCTAATTTTGCCTTTGTGCTGGGCGACCGCAAGCCGAAAATTGCCGCCGGACACAACGCTGTCTTCTGGGTGGATTCGCAAACCGGCCAGATGAGAAATTCCGAAATCGCCGACGTGAAGTTGTTTGCACGCATCTGCGACGAACTGCCGGGCATTGACATGATAGGCATCCCCGTCATGCCGCAAGACGGAGCCAAGCCCGAGGCCTCGCTGCTTTACGGTGTTTGCGCGGTAATTGAAAACAGCACCAAGCCCGTCTTTTTTTCCACCGATAGCGACAAAGTCAATCGCGCCTGCATCGACATGGTGCGGGCCGCCTTTGGGGGTGACCTGCAGAATCAGGTTTACGGCATCACTCAACTCTCGCCGACCGCGCCGCTGTTCTGGGAAGAAGGCGTTTTAGAAGCCATCATGGATACCGTTCCCACCGGCGTACCCTTGGCCATCCTACCCGAGCCCATCTCCGGCTTTACCGCGCCTTACACCCTGGCCGGTCTGGTCACCATGAACAATGCCGAGTGTCTTTCCGGCCTGGCCATGATCCAGTTGCTTCGTCCGGGCACGAAGTTCCTTTACGCCAATTCATGGACCACTTTCGACATGAAATCCGCGGCGGCCCTGGTCGGTTCGGCCGAAACCACGATCTGCCGCATTGCCGGAGCCCAGTTGGCCCACTATTACAAATTGCCCTGTCACACCACGGCCCCCAACTCCGACAACCACGCTCACGACGAGCAGAATTCCTGGGAAAAAACTCTCAGCCAGTTTTGCGCCATCGGGGCCGGTAACGATCTGATCGTCAACTGCGGGATGTTCGCCACAGGGATGACCTGCAGCCACGAACAACTGCTCATGGACGACGATATCTCGGCGTTCTCAAAGCGTATTGCCGCCGGCCTGAAGGTCACGCCCGAGACGATTGCCGCCGACGTTATCAAAGCCGTCGGTCCCCACGGCGAAAGCTATCTTACAAACGAACACACCATGAACTGGCTGCATTCGGACGAGTACGTTCAGACGAGGCTTTCGGTCGTCGGTCCTCGAGCGACCTGGGAAGCCAACGGCAGCAAAGACACTTATCAAATTGCCCGCGACAAGGTTGCGGATTACGCCGAGAAAGAGACAAACAAGCCTATCGCGGCGGGAATATCGAAAAAACTAGAAGAAATCATCGAATCATTTTAAAGGGAAATGTCCGTGACGACAGCAAATCAAAAAACAGAAGTCATGTTGGCCATTAACGGCGGCCCCAAGGCCTTTGCGAAGCAACACGGTCCCCGCAAACCGAAAATCGGCATGGAGGAGTTCATGTCCATTGCCGAACGGTTCGGATTTTCCGAGGAAGCTCTCCAGCGAATACGTTCAACCGTATCAGACGACGATCTGGGTGAAGGGCCCACGCTTTCGCGTTTCCTCACCTCCGTGCCCGCCAAAACCAAAGGCGAGGATTACGAGCAAAAAGCCCGCGAGATTTTCGGGACCAAGTACGCATTACCGACCAGTTCCGGCACTGGTGCCCTGCATAGCGCCATGATCGGCGCGGGGGTTGGGCCGGGCACGGAAGTGATTGTTCCGGCGATCGGTTTCTTCGCCACCGCGGCAACCGTGGTTGCGGCCAAGGCTGTGCCCGTCTTCTGCGATGTCGACGAATCGCTGTGCATCGATCCGGAAAAGATCGAAGCCTGCATAACCCCTCGAACTGTAGCCGTGGCGCCGACATGCGTAATGGGCGCGGTTCCGGATATGGATCCCATTTTGGAAGTTGCGCGCAAGCATAACCTCAAAGTGATCGAGGACTGCGCACAGGCTCCCGGAGCCAAATATAAAGGTCGTTATATGGGCACGCTCGGCGACGTGGGTTGTTTCAGCATATCCAGCTATAAAATCGTCGGCGGCGGCGAGGGTGGATTGTTGATTACCGACGACGAACGGCTATTCGAACGCGCAGGCCTGTTGGCGGAATGCGGCGGTTTAACGCGTCCCGACCGCTTCGCCCCGCCACGCTATCCGGGCGAGTTGTTCTGCGGGACGAATTATCGCTTGTCGGAACTGGAAGCAGCAATAGACGTTGTACAGATCCAGAAGATGCCGGCCCTGGTTGAAAAGTACAATACCATTCGTAATAGCGTACTCTCGCAACTGAAAACATATACGGAGATCGTGCCGCAAAAACTGAACGATCCACAAGGCGGCGCCGGATACATGATCCGCTTCTTCCCCGAAAACGAGGAATTAGGCAGAAAGATAGCCGCGGCCTTGAACGCCGAAGGCATCGGTATCGGCCGTTTCATCTGGCCGTCCGAATGCGAGATTCGCGGCAAAGACGCGCCACCCGACTGGCACGTCTACAAAAACATGTTCGCAGTCCTGCAAAAGATGGATTCGGCTGAAACGGGCTGCCCCTTCTCATGCCCCATATATATCGAAAAAGGCGGAAGAATCGAATACAGCGAGGGCGACTGCCCCGTGGCCGACGATCTGTTCGACCGCAACATTCAAATCTGGTTCGACCCCGGCTACGACGAAGAGGATTGTAAGAATATCGCCGACGGCATAAACAAAGTCCTTTCGGCCTATTGCACGGAAGATCCCGACGGCCGCCCGTGGATTTGAGCGGCCAAACCATAAGGAGAAAAGACGATGGTAACACTAGGTGTATGCCTGGAGACCGTGTTCACCGACCTGCCGGTCGAACAGCGGATTGCGAAAATCGCAGAAGCCGGATACGCAGCCGTGGAGTTCTGGCATCCGGAGGGGACTTTTGACGGCAGTCAAGTAGATTTCGATCAGCCCAAGGACGCCGCCGCGTTGTCCCAGGCTTGTATCCAACACGGTCTCGTGCTCAACGATTTCGCCATGCACGCCTGGGACGGTTCCATCGGTGGATCACCCGTCAAGGCCGAGGATCGTGAAATCTACCTGGCGCAAATCCGCAAGATGATCGAGTTCGGTAAAGCGGCCGGTTGCGACAAGGGCATCACGCTTTCCGGAACCGTCGATCCCGAACTTTCGCGCGGCGAAATGAGGGCGAACTTAGAAAAGGCACTGGCCGAAGCGGTTGAGCTTGCCGTCGAGGCCGATTTTACCCTGCTGCTCGAACCGCTCAACACGCTGGTCGACCATCCGGGATATTACCTGGATTCCAGCAGCGAAGGTTTCGAGATCGTGCGGGCAATCAACAGCCCCAATCTGAAATTGCTCTACGACGTCTACCACATGCAGATCATGGAAGGCAACTTGATCGCAACGATCGAAAAAAACATCGACCAGATCGGCCACTTCCATTCAGCCGGCGTGCCCGGCCGGGCCGAACTCTTCGGCACCGAACTGGACTATCCCACGATTGTGCAGGCCATTCAGAAAACGGGCTACCAAGGTGCCTTCGGTCTGGAATACTTTCCTAAAATGACCGACCACGGCGAGTCGCTCGCGCGGATACTCGAGTACATCCAAAGCTAGGAGAAACAAATGGACCGAGTCCTCGCTTTCGGCTGTCACCCCGACGATGTCGAGTATTGGGCGGC
>JAFGTN010000314.1 GCA_016934075.1 Pirellulales bacterium | reverse complement strand
CCGCCGCCACCGCCGAAGCCGCCGCCACCGCCGGGACCGAAACCACCCTGTGCAAGCACTGGCACGCCGGCGAAAGCTTTGGGAAGCTTTACATTTAACGGTTGGTCCGTCTTATTGAAAATGCGAACGCGGCTTTGCATCGAATTCTTCGGGATCAACTTAACCTCGAGTTGTCCAGACTCGATGGCCTTGAACATCTCCACGGTTTCGTTGGCCGGATTGAATTCCCCCGGTTTGGGTTTCTTCTGATACTTTTTCTGGCCTTCCGCAGCAAACGCGAGAGCAGGCACTAATAATACGACGAGAGCGCAACCCAACCAGGGGCGCGAAAAACGGTCAGAAATCGACATCGTCAAAATTCTCCGAAACGGTGGTCTGTTCCAGGGCGCGGAATACTCCGGCACACTACATCTATCTAGCCTAATTGATCCAGAAAGAAAATCCAAGCGAAAAAGGCACCTTTGGGCAATGTGGGATTAATTGAATATAGCACCACCGGGTGGGTTATACTCGGTAATACGTGGTTCGCAGCCCGTTAAAAAAGTCGGTTTCGCGAGTTTTGGGTGCCACTGCTGGCTTGCCCAGCAGTGATTTCAGGCGTTTTTTACATGATGCCCACCTGCGGGGAGAGTATGAAGGTCGTGGAAGTCGCGGACTGGCGCGTGTAAAATACACTGGAATTAAAGTCTTTCCATTCAAGCCCGCCGCCTTTCCAAGTATTCGCAGGAGTCCCCCAGTGCGATACCCCCCCATTTTTGCATGCCTTATCGTTTTTGCTCCGCTTTATGCATACGCTGTTCCATCGGTCCAGAATATCATCGACCATGGAGCCGCAACCGACGGCAAGACACTCTGCACCGCGGCTATTCAAAAAGCCATCGATACCTGCGCAAAAAATGGTGGCGGCACCGTTTTATTTCCGAAGGGCACGTTTCTCTCCGGTGCAATTCATCTAAAAAACGGTGTGCGGTTGCAATTCGACGAAGGGTCCACGCTACGGGGAAGCCGAGATCGCAAGGACTACTATGGCACGCAGTTTGATAAGGATGGTCGAGCAATAAAAAATTCCCGCAAATTTTACTCTCTTATATCGGGGCAAGATCTTCAAGACATCGCCATCACCGGATCGGGCACGATCAACGGCAGCGGCGGCGCTTTTCGCGACAAGACAAAAGCACGACCCAAGAATATCTATTTAGAATCTTGCCGCGGCGTTCTTGTCGAAGGAGTTCGCTTGCGGGATTCAGGATCTTGGATGCAACACTATCGGTTATGCGAAGATGTTACCATCCGCAATGTGGACATTTTCAATCATATCACCTTCAACAACGACGGTTTGGATATAGATAGTTGCCGCAATGTGAAAATCAGCGGCTGCCGTATCGATTCGGATGACGATGCCATCGTACTCAAGAGCCTTTCACGGCGACCGTGTGAAAACGTGACCGTGAACGATTGCATAATCAGTTCGCATTGCAACTCCATCAAGTGCGGCACCGAGTCGGGCGGAGGATTCGTAAATATCCGCGTAAGCAACTGCAAAGTATTCAGTCCGAAAAAGTCGAAGAAAATATACGGTCGACAACGTGGATCTGCGGGCATTGCCCTGGAGATCGTCGACGGCGGACGCATGGAAAATGTTAGGATTTCCGATATCGATATCACAGGCTTAAGCGCGGCCATTTTCCTGCGTTTGGGTAACCGCGCGCGGCCGTATGTAAAAGGAGATGAGCCCGCTATCGGCACCATGCGGGATATATGCATCAGTCGCATCAAAGCACGGAACATAATGCCCATCGGATGCGCCATATCCGGTTTGCCCGGTCACATGATCGAGGACGTTCAGTTCGAGGAAATCGACCTGGAATTCGAAGGCGGCGGTTCGAAAAAGCTTGCCGGCCGCACTCCCGGCGAACGCCCCGTGTCGTATCCCGAGTGCACTATGTTCGGCGACCTGCCCGGCTACGGTTTCTTCTGCCGCCATGTGCGCGATATTCAGTTCAAAAACATCACGTTAAAAGTCCAGCATCCCGACAAACGCCATGCCATGGTTTTCGACGACGCCGAGAATGTGGTTATCGCCGGTCTTCAGGCATCGGCCGCGGCCGACGGTTGCGCGACGATCCGCCTTACCCAAACCCGTGGTGCCGAACTCAGCAACATTACCATGAGCGGACCGAATGTTAAATTGCTGGCACTTACTGGCGATAAAACTAGCGGAATCGTTTTGAATAAACTGGAGATGAAGGATCCCGAAAAGTTCGTCGAACGAGGGCATGAAGTTTCTCAAAAGGCCTTGCGAATCTTCTTGAAGAAAGAATAAATGTATGCATTCCAAATCATCGGCTGAACCATCGAGAAGTCTTGTTCCGTGTGTGGTTATCAAGTTCACGGCTATTGCGGCCTGTTGTGGGGCGTTTTGCATAGATCAATCTCGCGGCGAATCCGCGGCTACAGACTGCGGACTCTATCCCAAGGCCTACGGCGTGTTGGCCGGCGAACGCCTCATGTACCCCGTGGACATGAGTGACTGGCCGGTGAAGATCGACAACACACGGCAATTGTTTGTCGACGATTACCTTGTCGCCTCGATGGAGAACATTACCCGGCGGATGCACCAACCACAACGGCACCCCGCCAACCCGGTGCTACGTTTACGCGAGAAACCCTGGGAGCAGAGTTTCGGTCATGCGCTCTATGTCCTTCGCGACCGCAATAGCGGCAAGTATCGCATGTGGTACAACCTGCGGCACCGCATTCCCGCCGAGAACGGGCTGCAATATCGCGGGCCAATGTGCTATGCGGAATCGAATGACGGCATCAACTGGGTTAAGCCCAATCTGGATATCTTCAAATACAACGGCAGTACGAACAACAATATCACCCTGCCGCAAGGAAGTATCGAAGGCCTTTTTTACGAGCCGCAAGAGCCGGATAAGAGCCGTCGCTACAAGGCGCTGGTCTGGCACGATCCCAAGGATCAGAAGGAGTACGCTCCACGAGAGGGCTTTTACCTTTACTGGTCGCCCGACGGCTTGCACTGGCAAGGCGACAACCGGCGCTGCATCATCCCCAACGGCCAAGGCGGCAACTTCCCCGCCAGTCCCTGCACGGGCGTGGGCGACACGACCAACTTTCGCTGGGATCATAAGCTGAAGAAATATGTGTCGAATGTCAAGATACTCTTCCGCAATCCATCGACGTTACGTACAGTAGGTTTCTGTGAAAGCGACGACCTCATCCATTGGACCCGTCCGCGGATGGCCATGCATCGCGATGCCCTGGACGAGTCCGACACGCAGATGTATGAACACATCACCTTCCCCTACGAAAGCATGTGGCTGGGTTTCGTGCGGGCCATGCACACCGAGCGAAAGGGTTGGAAACAGGTGGAGGTTGAAATGAGTGCTAGCCGCGATGGGCGACATTGGACGCGGATCTGCCGCGGACAGCGATTCATGCACATAAACAAGGACGACAGTTGGGACGCCGACTACCTCATCCCCGGCCGGCCGGGAGAGCCGCTACTTGTCGATGGAAAACTGCGATTCTATTATTGGGGCACTCGCCAATCAAGAGAAAGGGACGGAAAAGGCAACCGGTATGACATGCACGTCGGCTTAGCCACTCTCCGCCGCGACGGATTTGTCTCATTGACGGCTATGAACGCGCCGGGCGTGATCGTAACCCGGCCGCTTTCGTTCAAGGGTAAGCGGCTGTTTGTCAACGCCGAGGTACAAGACGGCGGTTCGATAAAAATCGGACTGCTCAACGCCGAGGGCAAAGTGCATCCAGGCTACGCGCCCGACGAATGTTTGCCGATCACCAAGGGCGAAGTAACTATCCCCGTCAAGTGGACAAACACAGGTGAGTTCACGTTGCCTGCGGACAAGCACGCGCGTGTACGGTTCGAACTCAAAAAGGCCGAGGTTTATGCGTTTTGGTTTGAGTAGAGGATAGAGAGCATTAATCCCGGAATAAGCAATCCGCTACGGCGGATCATACCCTCCTCGACTCCAAGGGTGGCAGCGGCAGATTCGCCAAATTCCCCGCAGTGAGCCGACCAGGATGCCTCGTTTTTTTACCGACTCGATGAAATAATCGCTACAAGTCGGCTCGAAGCGGCAATGGGGGCCTATCATGGGGCTGATCCAGGTCTTGTATAGCCGCACCAATCCGATCAAAATTCCGGCGAAGAACTTCTGAAAACCGGCGAAGATTTTCACGAGCACGTTCATTGCCGCGTCCTCTGCAGCTTGAGAGAAACTAGTGGCGCCAAGCAAGTGAGAGATTCGCGGATCGAATCCAGCCGTGGTTCGATGCCCAAACGTGGAATCACCACAAAGTCGACACCATCGGGCAACTGGTGACGCGAAAGCCGAAAGGCCTCGCGGATGAGCCGTTTCCAACGGTTGCGAACAACGGCACGGCCCACCTTGCGCGAAACCGAGAGCCCTAAACGCGGATGATCCAGCCCGTTCTCGCAGCCGACAAGTACGATTGTGCCGTCGGCCGCGCTGCATCGTCGAGTATAGGCTCGGCGAAAATCCAAGCCGCTACGAATGCGATACTCTCGCTGGAACCGCTCACTCGACAAAATGCGTCTCCTTTGTAAGGAGTGGATACGAGGTTGAAAATTAGGAATTAGGAAGCTCGAATGAAGAAAGAAGAATAACGAAATGCCTGCTGCATGGGAAAGAAGAACTTCGACATTTGTTAATTCTTAATTGATTCTTCATTCTGATTTCGACATTCGGCATTTCTACCAACGGATATCCGCCCGCGGATTCTGCTGATGTTTTTGTCCGATCTCTTTAATCGCCTTGCGGTCTGCTTCGTCGAGATCTTTCGGCAGAACGATCTGGATTTCGGCCAGCAAGTCGCCCGCCTTTGCGCCTTTTTGTTCCACGCCGTGACCTTTGATCCGCAGTTTCGCGCCGCTGGAAGTACCGGCCGGCACTTGCAGCGAGACGGTTCCTTTGGGCGTGGGCACGTCAACCTTAGCGCCCAAGGCCGCTTCGGCCAGTGTGACCGGCACTTTGACTTGCAGGTTTCTGCCGTGCCTCTGGAAGAACTTGTGCGGGAGAACATGAATTGTGAGAATGATATCGCCGGCCGTGTCGCCGGTGGGCGAGGGTTCGCCCTGGCCGCGCAGGCGGATCTTTTTGCCGCTATCGATTCCGGCCGGAACGGTTACGGTGATCGTCTCGGTTTTGCCCGAGTGACGCTGCACGGCAAGCTGCACCTTGCCGCCCTTGATGGCTGTATCGAAGGGGATGGTCAATTCATGCGTAATATCCATGCCGCGCTGACGACGTCGCCTGCCACGAGCTTGTTGGCGACCGGCACCTGCTTGTGTGAACTGGCTGAAGAAATCGGCAAATCCACCCCCACCGCTCGGTCCGCCCGCGCCACCCTGGGCACCGAATCGTTCGCCGAAGAACTGGCTGAAGTCGATATTCTCGGCGTGAAAACCGCCCGGTCCGCCTGGACCACCACCCGGCCAGGCACCACTCCAAGCACCGGCACCTTGCGGTCCCTCGGCACCTATCGACTCGAAAGAACTACCGTAGCGGTCGTACAGTTCACGTTTCTTCTGGTCGCTGAGCACGTCAAAAGCAGCCTGGATCTCTTGGAATTTCTTGGCCGCTGCTTCATCATCGGGATTGACATCCGGGTGGTATTTCCTGGCCATTTCGCGGTACGCATCATTAATTTCCGACTGCGATGCGTCGCGGCGAATGCCCAGAGTTTTGTAATAATCATCACTCATATCGTGGCTTTTCCTGCCGGTTGGACTTGACAAAGTCCTGTTTTTGCTTATTTCGGCCCGTTAGCTAATCTATTGTACCTTTGTGCCGGTTGTCAGCAACAGGAAACGTGTGGGGATATTATTGCTCATGAATAATCTATGCTAGGCTTACCGTAGTCATAGATTTGTAGCCGGATTCGCAAGAATTCGGATGCCCCGCATCTTTCCCATTTTTTGGCCTAAGTGTCATTTTTTCAGAAAATGCAGATTGGTGAAAAGTAACACAAAAATCATTATTGACGAGAAAACGTGAAAAGCAGCAGAAGCAAATTTTCCGCGGGATTGATCGTCTGCACAATTGCGGCGGCATTGCTTGCCCTG
>JAFGTN010000313.1 GCA_016934075.1 Pirellulales bacterium | reverse complement strand
GACATCCCCGGCCTCATCGAAGGCGCACATGCCGGTGTGGGACTGGGACACGAATTTCTCCGCCACATCCAACGCGCCGGTATCCTCGTGCACCTGGTCGAGCCGCAACCCACCGACGGCACCGATCCGCTGGAAAACTATCGTTCCATCCGCCAGGAGTTGGAAAAGTACGACCGGCAGTTGGGCCAGCGGCCCGAGATCGTGGCCGTGACCAAAGCCGATTTGCCCCAAGCCGAAGAGATCCGCGGTGAGTTGAACGAACTGGTCGAAGGGCAAGTGTTCTTGATCTCGGCCGTCACCGGGCAAGGCCTCAACCAACTGGTGGGCGCCATCGCCCAGACGCTTAACGAGCAGAAGCACGGCGGCAAGGATAGTTGGTAATAACGTTTTAAGCGAAAAATGTCTCGAAGCATAAATCCATTCCCGCTTATGGCCGTCGATATCGGCAATGCCCGCATCAAGGTCGGCTGTATCGAACCGCCCGACTCGGACGATGCGGCGCGCGAGTTGCCGCGGCCGCGGTGCATGTTGCCGCTTTCGGGTCGCGAGCCGGAACTGGATAAGCTTACACATTGGATCGACGAGCAGGTACTCTCGGCGGCCGACGGGAACAAAGAACCTCTCCGCTGGTGGATCGGTAGCGTCAACCGTCCGGCGGGCACGAGGCTGATCGATTGGCTCTGCGACAATCGGCCCGATGATACGGTTACCTTGTTATCGGCCGCCGATTTGCCGCTGGAGGTCGGTCTGGAACGCGCGGACATGGTGGGCATCGACCGTCTGATCGACGCCGTGGCCGCCAACCGCTTGCGCGAGCCGCATAGACCAGCCGTGGTGGTCGACGTGGGCACGGCCATCACCGTCGACTTGATTTCCGAACGGGGTGTGTTTATCGGCGGGGCCATCATGCCGGGCATCGCCATGGCCGCCAAGGCGCTGGACGAATTCACCGACCTGCTGCCGCTGATCGACATGTCGGATCTAAGCTCGCCGCCGCCGCCGGTGGGCACATCGACAATACCGGCCATGCAAAGCGGTCTCTTTTGGGGCGCGGTCGGCGCCATCCGCCAACTGGTCGAAAGCATGGGCCAAGATTCGAAAGAAAGCCCGCAGGTAATCCTAACCGGCGGCGCCGGCCCCGCTGTAGCCGAACTACTGGGTCACTCGGCCCTGCACGTCCCCCAGTTGACCCTGGCCGGAATAGCCATCTCCGCCTGGTCCCGATCCGAGTGACGGGATTACGGGCTTTTTCCCGACGGGATAACGGGATCAAACAGGATAATTGAAGATAGTGTTTATGTGGTCGACATTGGCAGGGAGTTGATGCGTTGGCATATGTCTTGAGCCATTAGGCGTTTGGCGTTGTTGGTGCGGAATTTGAAATCGGTGGGAATTAGGCAGAATCTGATTTCTCGCGTTCCATCTTCTAACTGAATAACAAGACGTACGAAACCGATCACGGATGTGGTGCCTGGTTGTTCGTGAAAGACATCTGGCTCGCACACTAATACGGAGCCTCGCGGAATACGAAACCGCTCGCGATCGCTTTCGATGAGCACTTCTGATCGCTCGGTGTCGAGTTTCAATAGACCTAAGTCTCTGATTCTTGTCATGTCCGCCCGCCAGAGACTGCGCCAGTTCATGCGTGGCATTATATTTATGATCGCGGAATCATGAGCATTTTCGCTGACCAGCGGATCGGGTCTTCGTCTAATGGACTTATATAGCATCCATCGCCAATAGATGTTTTCCACAATAGATTGAAAACAAATGAAAATTAGTATCCCAATTATCGGGACTGCAATCGGAAAGATTATTAAAGGGATGGCTATGTACCACTTGTACGGCACTATGCGAATCGAGTATAGGCCAGAATGAAAGACAGAACCAAGAACCCATCCCCCAATGAGAAAGAAAAAAATGATTGCAACAAAACAAATGGTGACTATCCCAAAACAGTGAAAGCGTGTCAAAACCCGCCCACAATACGGCTCCGGAACCGGTACGATAGTCGCGGTTTTGGTGGCCACTCTTGCTTCTGCAGAAACCGCACCAGAATCCGTTTCGCTCGGCGAGGCGTATGGATTGATATCGTCATCGAGCATTGTAAGATCCCCTTTGACGTGGTCCCGCACAACGTCCGGACAAGTGCCCCACACACCTCGATTTTATCAACTACCTGCCATTCATATCAAGCGAAACACTTGTATTATTGCGTAGAACCTGTCCACTATCCTGTTTGATCCCGTAATCCCGTCAACTTTTCTGCCGGGCCGCTTTACGTCGGGCCACTTCGGAAAGAATAATCTTCCGCAGCCGAATCTGCGACGGCGTCACCTCCACCAGTTCGTCTTCTTCGATGTACTCAAGCGCCGCTTCCAGCGAGAGCACTCGCGGCGGTTTGAGGAGAATGTTGCGGTCGTTGCCGGCGGCCCGCATGTTGGTGAGCTTCTTTTCCTTGGTGGGATTGACGGGCATGTCAATACTGCGGCTGTTCTCGCCCACGATCATCCCTTCGTAGACTTCATCGCCGGGACCCACGAACATCTCGGCCCGTTCCTGCAGGCCGTCGAGCCCGAAGGCCACGGCGCGGCCCGCCGTCATCGAGACCAGCACGCCGGTGGGGCGCCCCGGGATATCGTCTTCCATGGGCCGGTAACTCTCGAAGCGGTGGTGCACGATGGCCGTGCCCTGCGTGGCGTTGAGCAACCGCGTACGCAGTCCGATCAACCCGCGGGCTGGGATTGAGAAGATGGCGTGGGTGTAGTCTTCGTGTGCAGTCATTGCGGACAGTTGCCCGCGCCGCGCGCCGACGAGTTCAATCACCGGGCCCAGTTTATCCTCGGGCACCTCGACCACCAGGCTTTCGAAGGGTTCTTCCAGAATGCCATTGTTATTGTGCGTGATCACCCGCGGTTTGCCGACTGAGATTTCGAAACCTTCGCGGCGCATGGTTTCGATCAGCACCGAAAGGTGCAGGATGCCGCGGCCGGATACCTGAAACTGGTCGGCACTGCCGGGCATCGGTTCGACGCGTAGGGCCACATTGCGTTCAAGTTCCTTTTGCAGGCGGTCATTTAGATGCCGCGTGGTAAGGTACTTGCCCTCGCGACCAGCTAGGGGTGAGGTATTGATACCGAATACCATCTGCAGTGTCGGCTCGTCGACTTCCAGCCGTGGCATTGCTCGCGGCGAGTCGGGATCACAGATCGTGTCGCCGATGGTGACGCTTTCCAGGCCGACCAGAGCAGCCACATCGCCGGCCGTTGCCTCT
>JAFGTN010000312.1 GCA_016934075.1 Pirellulales bacterium | reverse complement strand
GGGCGAACCGTTCGTGCTCGATGTGACCGAGACAATCAAGCCCCAGACTGTCAACCGCCTCGCCGTGCGCGTTCTGAATCCGACGAATGAGCCAATCGACGGCTTCCGCCTGCCCGAAACAACGATGTGGGCCAAGGGCATCCCCTGCCAGCCGGGATTGGCGCTGAACTATGGCGGTATCATCGATGATGTCGAGTTGCTGGTCGCACCGGCGGTGCGTATCGAGGACCTCTTTGTTCGCCCCGATCCCAAGACCGGTCGGATTCGCGTCCAGGCTAATGTGCGCAACGCCGGCAAGGAGCCGGTCAAGGGGCGCATCGCACTAATCGTCTCACCCGCTACCGGTGGTGAAACATATAACGCCGTCGAGTTGGATCGCGAGCTTCCGCCCGGCGACACGCTCGTTGAGTCCGAGTTGACCGTTCCACAACCCCGACTCTGGCAACTCAACGATCCCTATCTCTATCGCATCACGGCACGGGCTTTCGCCGAATCGACCACGTCGTTCGACGAGCAATCGACCCGCTGCGGTTTCCGCGACTTCCGCTTTGAGAATGGCTATTTCCGTCTCAACGGCAAACGCATCCTGCTGAAGAGTTCGCAGACCGACGCCCGAGCGCCGGGCGGCATCTTCGTGGCGCACGATCCCGATCTGTTGCGGCGCGACCTGATCAACTGCAAGGCCACGGGGCACAATATGATTCGGGCCTTCGGCGGCCAGATTCCCCGTTATCAGATCGAGATGTGCGATGAGATCGGTCTGATGGTCTATCAAGAGCATGCCGGCGCGTGGCGCATGGAACCTTCGCCAAAGCTGGCCGAACGCTTCAACAGATCCGTTGGAGCAATGGTCCGGCGCGATCGAAACCATGCGTGCATCGTCATGTGGGGAATTCTGAACGAGACGCCCCTCGGCGCCGTGTACGACCAGGGCGTCGCAGCCTTGCCTCTGGTTCATGCCCTCGACGACACCCGCATGGTAATGCTCAATAGTGGTTGCTTCGACAACTCAGGCAAAGCTTTCGCCAATCCGGGCGTTGCGCAGTGGCAGAGCGAGTTCTATGACATTCATCCCTACCAGCCGGTTCCGCATCGCGCTGCAATAATCAACACCTTGCGAACACTGGCTCCCCAGGGAAAACGGTTCTTCCATTCCGAGGGCGGTGTCGGCAGCGCGCTCAATGTACCGCGATTGGCTCGGCAGTTCGAGCAGATCGGCGAAACATCGTTAGAAGACGCCGTCGTGTGCCGCCGCCTTCTCGATCAGTTCACAGCCGATTGGGAACGCTGGAAAATGGCCGACACCTTCGCCAATCCCGATGATTACTTCCGACAATGCATTGCCTGGATGGCGCCTGTGCGCAAGTTGGAGGCCAATGCATTACGTGCTAATCCGAATCTGGTCGGCTACAACATCACTGGCCTGGTCGATCCGAGCACGACGGGTGAAGGGCTGCTTGCCACGACGTTTCGCGAGTTGAAGCCCGGGGTGGTCGACGCGATGTTCGACGCCTTCGCACCGTTGCGATGGTGTCTGTTCGTCGAACCGGTACAGGTCTATCGTGGCCGCAAGGCAAAGCTCGAAGCCGTTATTGCCAACGAAGACGTGCTCCCACCCGGAAAGTATCCCGCCCGGCTGCAAATCGTTGGCCCCAGAAATCTAATCGCGTTCGACCGGACGATTACCGTGACAATTCCGGATCGCAGTGGAAAATCCGAACCGCCCTTTGCACTGCCGGTGTTTGCCGAGGAGGTGGTGATCGACGGCCCTTCCGGCAAGTACCGCTTCCTGGCTACGTTCCTGAAGGGAGCTGCCGCGGCTGGTGGCGATGTCGAGTTCTATGTGACCGACCCTGCCGAAATGCCCAATGTCGAGACCGAAGTGGTCCTCTGGGGTGACGATCCTGAATTGGCAACCTGGCTGAAGAACAACAATATAAAATCTAGGGCGTTTACGTCCGGGCAGCAGGCTGCACGAGAGGTGATTTTAGTCGGTTATCGTCCAGCGCCTGGCGACGGCAAAGCGTTTGCCGAGTTAGCCCGTCATATAGCTCGAGGATCACACGCCGTCTTTTTGTATCCTGAGGTTTTCATGCAGGGAGACAAACGGACCGTCTGGTTGCCTTTAGTGAAAAAGGGCAACCGCATCGATGTGCCGATTTGGCTTTACCATAAGGACGATTGGGCGAAGAACCATCCGATCTTCGACGGATTGCCCGCCGGTAGCGTTCTTGACCACACGTTCTATCGCGAGATCCCCGGCGGAAGCGCTTTTTCCGGGCAAGACGATCCCGCCGAGGTCGTCGCCGGCACGATCAATACATCGCTCGGATATAGCTCAGGTCTGACCATTGCAATCCACAATCTCGGTGCCGGCCGGTTCACGCTCAACACGTTACACCTCCGCCAGAATCTTGGCAGTGACCCGGTAGCCGAACGGATCGTGCGCAATATGCTCCGCTATGCAGCCCGCGATGTCGAAAAGCCGCCGGTCGATTTGCCGGCTGATTTTGAGTCGCAACTCAAGGCTATGGGGTACTGACGCTAGTGAAAAAGTCAACGAAGATGGTTTACAACTGAATTATTCTTGCCAAGGAACTCTGACAATGAAAACAAATCTTGCGTACTGCATTGCAATCACTCTCTTGCTGTTCAAACCGGCGTCTGCCAATGCCGCGCCCCCAACCCCCGACGAGATGGCTGAAGCCCGGCGCTGGGCGGCAGCGAAGTTCGAGGGCGTCGAGAACAATTCAGAGGTCAATGCCGGACTGCAGGTCCTGGCGAATCTCAACGCCGTACAGTTGAACCTCCGTATTAACAAGCCGTTGCAGATTGTCGACAAGCAGTACACACGCGGATTATACTGCCATGCTTTCAGCAAGGTCGTCGTGCGTCTGCCGGGTCCCGCGCGGACCTTCAAGGCGGTCGTCGGTGTGGACAGCAACGATCAGACGCGACCGGGGAGAGGATCGGTTGTCTTCTCGGTGGATGTCGGCGGCAAAAATCTCTTCAAATCGGACGTAATGCGTGAAGGGATGCCGGGCAAAGCCGTATCGGTCGATTTGGGCGGTGCCAGGCAGTTCGTTCTCGAAGTGAACGACGCGGGTGACGGCATCCCGTGCGATCAGGCTGACTGGGCCGATGCCAAGGTCACGCTGGCCGACGGCAGCGACGTCTGGCTCGGTGATCTGCCACTTTGCGACAACCGCAAACGGGATTACTCGGCTGAACCTTTTTTCTCGTTTAACTACGATGGCAAACCGTCCTCGCAGTTCCTTTCCTCGTGGCAACTTAAGCGAGAGGTCAGGCAACTCGACACCCATCGTACACAGCACACGTTGACCTACAGCGATCCGAAGACCGGCTTGGTGGTCCGGTGTGTTGGAATCGCGTGGAAAGACTATCCCACGGTCGAATGGACGCTCTATCTTAAAAACACAGGGCATGCCGACACGCCGCTTATCGAGTCGCTCCAGGCGATCGACACCAGCTTCGAACGCGAAGCCACCGGCGAATTCGTGTTGCATCACCAGACGGGCGACAGGTGCACGCTCGACAGTTTTACTCCACTTAGGACTGTTCTGGGACCAAATGTGTCTAAGCGGTTCGCGCCCGTCGGCGGGCGTCCAAGCGATACGGAATGGCCCTACTACAACCTGGAAAATCCGCAAGCAAAAGAAGGTATACTGATGGCGATCGGTTGGCCAGGTCAATGGGCCACGAAATTCGACCGCGACGCTGGCACTTCCTTACGCGTGATGGGAGGGCAGGAATTGACACACTTCCTGCTGCATCCCGGCGAGGAAGTCCGCACGCCGCTGATCGTGCTGCAATTCTACAAAGGCGATCGAATGCGAGCCCAGAACGTGTGGCGCCGCTGGATGTTCGACCATAACTTTCCCAAGGATCACGGGAAGCCATTGGCGCCAAAAACCGGCGCCGCCACGATCGGGTTTTACAATGCCATGAACACCCAAGCCGGCGACCTTGAGTTCATCAACCGTTCGCTCGACAACGGCTTGGAACTAACCACTTGGTGGATGGACGCCGGGTGGTATAAGTGCGCGCCTGTGGGTTGGCCAAAGACCGGCACCTGGGAAGTCGACGAGAAACGTTTCCCCGGCGGTATCAAAGCAATCTCCGATCACTGCCACGCCAGAGGACTGGAGTTGCTCGTGTGGTTCGAGGTGGAACGCGTTCATCCGGACACTTGGCTGACGAAGTATCATCCCGAATGGATTCACGGGGGCGCCGGCGGAGGTCTGTTCAAAATGGACGATCCGGCCGCACGGCGGTGGATTACCGATCATGTCGACAAGCTGCTGGTCAGCCAGGGCATCGACTTCTACCGGTCGGACTTCAATATCGCACCATTGCGATACTGGAGGGCAAACGACGCGCCAGATCGCCAGGGCATCACGGAGATTCGCTACATCGAAGGATATCTTGCATACTGGGATGAATTGCGGCGACGCCATCCCGGCATGTTGATCGACTCTTGCAGCAGCGGAGGCCGGCGCAACGATATGGAAACAATGCGCCGCGCGGTACCACTATTACGATCCGATTATGAGGGACGATCGGACGGCACTCAATGCCAAACCCTCGCCTATGCGATCTGGTTGCCCTATTTTGACGGTGTCCACAACTGGAATGATAGCCCCTACGTCTTTCGCAGCAGCATTGCACCGTTCCTGCAGCGCAATTGGGACGTTCGCCGCAAAGACTTCCCCTTCGAACAAGCCCGCAAGTTTCTAAAGGAATGGCGAAGCGTGGCTGACTACTGGTTCGGCGATTTCTATCCTCTTACGGAACATAGCACGGCTGACAATGTCTGGATCGCCTGGCAGTTCCACCGCGAGGACAAAAATGCGGGGCTGATCCAGGCGTTTCGGCGACCAAACTGTTCCTACGTGTCGGCACAATACCAGCTCCGCTCCTTGGAGCCAGACGCGAAATATGCCGTTTCGAATCTGGACACAGAACAATCCAGAGAGATAACGGGCCGTGATTTAATGGAAAACGGACTGTTGATCACCATTCCACAGAAACCGGGTGCGGTCCTAGTGACTTACAGGAAGGTCGAGCAGTAATCGCTCATGACCTCCGCAAACACCTTGATCAAAGAATAGTGAATCAGCAGAAATCATGACAACTCTACTCGGAATCACCTCGGTCGTTCTGGGCGGCCTGCTAATGGGTATTGGGCCCTGGCCGATTAAGCTGATGCGCCGCTTCCAGTACGAACACTGGGCACTCATCTCGGGCTTCGTGGGGATCATTTTCATCCCGTGGTTCGTCACATTGACTTTCTGCCCGAATGCATTCGATGCGTATCGCAGCGTCGAACCCGAGATTCTAGTGAAATCGAACCTTTGGTCGCTGGTCTGGGGCCTGGCCAACGTGCTCATCCAGATCTGCCTCGTCCGAGTCGGCTTCTCGCTGACCACGGCGATATATACCGGGTTCAGCGTGGTGATAGGCGTAACCATGCCAATGTGTGTCAAGGGGACAGGGCTGTTCGAGGACGCTCCCGATCTCACCTCGCCGGCTGGATTGACCGTGCTGGCCGGTGTGGCGGTCATGCTCTGCGGCTTGTTGC
>JAFGTN010000311.1 GCA_016934075.1 Pirellulales bacterium | reverse complement strand
TCGGTCGGCGCGCGCGTACTCCGCCATCGCATGCCACTGAAGACCTTCGTATCGGTCCCAGTCGTCCTTGCTGCTCACCAGAGTGTGTACGAGGTCGAGCCCTAGCCGTTCTCCCGCCTCAACGTTTTCCGCGTGGCTTCCGAAGGCATCTCTTGTTAGTCCACACGCCTGCAAGTGCTCGTCCGACGGCTCCCGCAGCCAGTACGGCTCACCCACTATCACCCAGCCGTCGGGCTCGGTCATGCCGACGAGCGCGTCCAGAGTCCGTGCGTGCCCGCCGAAAATCCAGCTCGCTCCAATGCACGAAGCTAGAGTGAGGCTGTGTGGCTTGTCGGGTTTGAAATCGGCGCCATCCATTTGGGTAAAGGTGATTTCTGCCTGTGGCACGCGCGCTTCGAGCCTTCGTTCCGCGTCGGCGATGAAGGAGGGCGAGAGGTCAACGCCTACGCCGCGAACTCCGTATGCCTCCACCAGGCGTATCAGGAATTCGCCCTTCCCGCAGGCGATGTCAACCACACGTGCGGCTGTCGGAAGCTGCACCAGGTCCACCAGGCGTGTGAGCTTCTCCTCGCTCGTGGGATTGCACACCACGTGCCCACGATGAGTTATGTCGTAAAACTTCCACATATCCATGAATCGATCACTCAGATGTCTTGTGTATAGGGAGTTTCTGCCAATGAACTGTGGGCGTCAGATATGCGGCCTAACGCGCGCAGGCATTTTTCGCAAGCCGCATTCTAGCAGGGGATTGCTGTATTGCAACGCCTTCTCTGCGTGATAGGCCTATAATACCCTTCTGTCAAGGCGATCATTGCTTGACAGGTTGGTTGTTTTATTCAACAATCTCAAGCAACTTGGACTTGCTCTTCGCCGCTGTTATAGTGCTAATGGATCGTTTCTCCCAGGCTCAACACAAATAGGCAATCCCGGATGGCAGATATGCACGAACAGTCGAACGGAGGCGGTGGGCTCTTTGCCCGACTTGGCAGGGCGCTGGCTTCGCCTTGGGTTGCGGCGGTGGCGGTTGGGATTGCATTGCTGCTGACGTTTCGCAGCGTCGACAACGGGCTGGAGCTCGATGACTTTTTTCACCGGGCCGTACTGACCGGTTCGGAGCGCTTCGGAGAGAACATGCGCGGGCCGCAGTCGATGTTCCGATTTCTGCCGGGCGATCCCGAACAAGCGAAACGGGCGATGGACGACGGCTTTCTGCCCTGGTGGACCGATCCGTGGATCAAGGCCGAGTTTTTTCAACTGATCCCCACGCAAACGCACATCCTCGACTATTGGCTCTGGCCCGAGCGGCCGGAGTTGATGCACGTTCACAATCTGGCGTGGTTTGCGCTGCTGGTGCTGCTGGCGGCGAGGTTCTATCGTCGCTTGCTGGGACCGACGTGGATGGCCGGCGTGGCGGCGTTGCTGTTCGCGGTGGAAGATGCCCATGGCACGCCGGCGGGCTGGATCTGCAACCGCAATATCCTCATCGCGGCAAGTTTCGGCATCGGCTGCCTGATCGCCCACGACGTGTGGCGACGCGACGGACGGCGCTGGGCACTTGGGCTCGCGGTTGCGCTCTGGGCCGCGAGCCTTTGTTCGAAGGAGGCCGGCATCGCCACGTGCGCCTATCTCTTCGCCTACGCCGTGTGGCTCGACGATTCGACTCCGTGGCGGCGGTTCCTCACACTCGTGCCCTACGGCATCGTGCTGGTCGGGTGGCGGGTTGTGCGCGACTTGCTGGGATTCGGCGTGGCGAACATCGGCTACTACGTCGATCCGATCACCGACCCCGGCCGCTTTGCCGAGGCGCTGCTGGCTCGCTATCCGGTTATGTTGTTCGGCCAATGGGCGGGGCTGTCGGAATTGTCGGTATTGTTCAGCAGGCTGCTGGGTTCGCCCTTGTGGTGGATATCGATCGGCTACATCGGCGTGCTTGGCGTGTTGTTCTTTCCGCTGCTGAGGCGCGACCGCGTTGCGCGGTTCTTCGCCACGGGCATGCTGCTGGCCGTTGTTCCCATTTGCGCAACGTTTCCCAGCGACCGGCTGTTGACGTTCGTGGGGCTTGGGGCGCTGGGGCTGTTGGTGCAATTCTGGCATGCCGTGTTCGCCGCCGACGGACCGCGACCGGAATTGCGCGCATGGCGCGTGGCTGCGATACCGGTGGCCGTGCTGCTGGTACTGATTCACGTGGTGGCGGCGCCGGTGATTCTGGCCCATCGGGCTACCGGTCCGCTGGGGCCGCGGGAAATGCTCGATGCGTGCTACGTGAACTTGCCATTCGATGATTCGATCGAAGAACAGGACCTGGTCGTCGTCAATCCACCGGTTCCGATGATGGCAAGTTACTGTCTGCTAATATACGACTACGAAGGCATGCCGTCTCCCCGAGCGATTCGCACGCTCACCTCGGGGATGGGAGCGGTAACCGTGCGGCGGGTGGACGATTGCACGCTCGAGGTGGAACCCGAGTTGGGCTACCTCACCTTCCTCGACCGGCTGTTCCGCACCGAGCAGCATCCGCTGCATGTCGGCGACCGGGTCGAACTTGCCCGGATGACAGCCACCGTGCAGAGCGTTGCCGACGACCGTCCCCGCAACGTCGCCTTTCGCTTCGAGACTCCGTTGGAGGACAGGTCGCTCCGCTGGCTCCGATTCCAAAATGGTCAGTTCGTACCCTGGGCGCCGCCGAAGGTGGGGGAGGAGGTCACTCTCGAACCGGCTTTGAAGTATCTTTTCGGAAAGTAGCTGAACCGGCTGGGCAGGGGCTTTCCGGCGATCACACCCCCCCGTAGCTGTATTTTAATTATCTGAAGGTGTCCGGGAATTGGGAGGGCGAAGCTCCCGCTGAGCCGAGAACTGTGATAGAGTTTTCCCTACGGTATTCGGCTCAGCGGGAGCTTAGCCCTCCCAATTTAAACAAATAATTCCCGGACACCCTGAATTATCTTCCATTGACTCTGGAACGCTATTCGAGTAGGATATGCTTATGGACGGGCGCGTCCGTCCGACTTTTTGAGCCGGTTTATTTTGCCCGTTTGTTATAGGACGGACTGGTCCGTCCCCCCAGGCCCTGCCCCAATTAACTGACTGGAGCCATTGAATGTCCACCATCACAAATCCGGGCGTGAAGCAAGACATGATCAGACAAAATACGACAAAACATAATGCCATTTTAAACCAGGCGATTTTAATCTTTGCCGCCGACGGTTTCGCTAATGGCGATGTGCAGACCATTGCCAACGCGGCGGGCGTGGGCAAGGGCACGGTTTATCGATATTTCGGCAACAAGATGGATTTGTTTTACGCTTGCACTTTCACGGTCGGCAAACTGCTGGTGCAACATGTCCTTGCCGCAACCGAAGAACCGCATTCGCCCATCGAGAAGATTCGCGCGGCAGCCAGGGCATACGTGGAGTTCTTCGAAGAAACGCCCGAGTATCTCGAATTGTTGGTACAAGAGCGGGCCGAGTTCCGCGATGTTAAACCGGAAGCCCATTATCAATACCACAACAGCATAATCGACGAGTTTTCAGACATATTACAAGCCGCTATAGACGCCGGCGAAATCCAGCCGGTTGACGTTCGAACGACATTGATTTCCATGTCGAATGTGCTCTTTGGAAGCGTGGTACATTCATGGAGCCACGTATTGCCCGAGGGTAGCAAGGAAACACCGGCCACGCTGGCGGTGAATGCCATCGACGTGTTCATTCGCGGCCTGCAGGTGGACCCTACAGTCGATGTCCGGAATGGAAGTGAACGGAGGATTGGTCAATAATGTTCCACGCTTTAAAAACAACGCCGCGTTCCAGTGGATATTTGGCTTTACTTGTGGGAGTGTTGCTATTGACGGCAGTTCCGTTATGCGGTTGCCGGCAAGGAGGAAGCGGCAGCGAAAGTCAAAACGAGGCGCCTCGCATGTTGGAAGTCGAGGTGGTTGACGTGCGCCCCGAGCAGATCAACAGTACGTTGCGTTTGGTGGGTACGCTCATGCCGGTTCAGGCGGCGACGATATCTTCGGATGTCGATGGCACGATCAAGTCGTTCGCGCTTTCCGATCGCAAATTGGAATATCAGGAAAACGGCCAGACAAAATCAGTGGTCTTGCCGTTGGACCTGGGCCAGAAAGTTCGCAAGGGCGATGTGATTTGCCAAATCGATCCCACCTCTTACGAGCAGGCATCGCAGGTGGCCAAGGCGAACTTGGAATTGGTTAAAAGTCAGCTTGCCGATTTGCTCTCGTGGAGGCGGCGCGAGGAGGTCGCGCAAATAGAGGCGCAAGTCGAAGAAGCCAAGGCGGCTCATGCCCGTGCCAAAGCCGACCTCGAACGTTCCAAGAAACTGATCGAAAGCAAGACCACTTCGCAAAGCGCGCACGACGAAATCGTAATGGCCGAGCGCACCGCGGCAGCCGGTGTGAAAAGCGCCGAAGCCGCCCTGGAACTGGCCAAGGCCGGGCCCACCAAGGAGCAGATTGCCGTGGCCAAGGCCAGCATCGAAGCGGCAAAGGCCGAAGTCGCCCGGCATGAGGAAAACCTTCGAAAGACCACGATTCTCGCGCCTTACGATGCCGTGGTAAGCAATCGTTACGTGGGAGTGGGAACACGCGTTACGGCCACTCCGGTCGTCGATATCTTGCAAATCGTGGACCAGAGAGCACTTTTAGCGCAAGTCTCCGTGCCCGAACAATACCAGGGCATGATCCATCTCGACAGCATAGCCATGATCAGCGCGGCGGGCGTACCCCAGGCCGTGCCGGGCAGGATCGATCTGGTCAACTCGATTATCGATCCGGAAACCCGCACTTTTCGCGTTCGTGTGACCATCGACAACCGCAAGGATACATTCAAGGCCGGCGGTTTCGTTAATGTCGACGTACCGATTGTTTCGGCTTCCGGGGTGATC
>JAFGTN010000310.1 GCA_016934075.1 Pirellulales bacterium | reverse complement strand
TTTCATGGTGCGTCGCGGACGCACCCTACGGTTCTGGTCGTCAGCATGCAGCCTGAGTAACCGCCACCAGCCTCCGTCGGCTACTTAGCCCTGCACTCGGCCCGCACCTTTTCGAACTGCCGTTTCATCGCCGGGCCACCCAGGTCGGGATGAAGAATCGACAATACCTCGATCATCTTGTCCGCCTGCTTTCGGTTGTCCAATCGCACATGCAACCGTGCAATTTCCAGCTTGGTCGCGAACCATGCCGCCCGATCCGGCTTGCTCTCGTTTTTCGCAAGCCGCTTTTTAAGACCCTTTTCGATCAGCCGCCACTCGCGCAATGCCGCTTCCAACGAACCACGGTCTTGCCGCCGGGCCAGTAGTCGCGCAAGCGCTTCATGCACCTCAATGTCCTCGGGCTTGGCGGCAAGCAACCGGCGATATAAGCTTAGCGCCTCGTCCACGCGTGCCGATTCGGCCATTGCACGCGCGGCGACAATGTCGACTTGCCGTTGTTGTGCCGGTGTGAGTTTTTCCAATCGGGGACGTAATGCATCGACCATTTGCAGCACCAGGCCCGCAAGTTCCCGCCGTGCATTCGAGCCCGCCCGTACGGCTAATTCATCCAGGCGCGACAGAGTATCCAGCAACTCTTGTGTACCTCCTCCGGAAATCCGTCGCAACACTTCGCTGGCTTCCCGACGGCGTCCCTGACCGGCCAGAGACAACACCAGCAGTGTTTCTGCCTCCGAGCGACGGTTCGGCTTCGAAGTATCCGCAGCGGGCATCGCAGTCAGGGCATTTTCCAAGATCCTCTGCGCCAGAGCAAAACCATCCGGCATGAAATTCAATCGCAGCCGCGCGGCCGCAATTGCTGCTTCTTCGCCGGTCGGTTTCCACTGATCGTTCGCGGTTCCTTGCGGCGGGACGATGTGCGACTCGAACCAATTAGCCGCTTCGCCGGCGATGGCCGCCGTGGGATCGCCCTTGACCTGCAGTTCGTTGAGCCATGCGGCGTAGCACTGCCCGGCCGCACGGACCGCTTGCCCAAAGCGTTCATCGCTAGGCACTATAGAGCGATAGGCGGCAACCGCCGTCTCCCAATCGGCCTGATGCTGGGCCAACCGCCCCAGCATCCAGCGGGTATTGCCTGCCGTGGGCGAGTTGGGCCAGGTCCGCGAATGTTCGTCGAGCAGCATGGCATAGTGTTGCAAATGCCGTTTTTTATTTTCGCCTGCCGCTTGTGGATCGGCTGCCGGACCGGTATGCGGATCCTTCACACTCTGACCGGCGTTCCATATCGCCTGCATGTGGGCATCGGGCGCCTTGGCATTATCGGGCATGTCCAAGGCAAGCTGTCGAAATCTAGTCGAAGCCTGGTCGTGCCGCCCGCGCTTCTGCTCTATCATGGCCGCCGTAAACGCCAGGTCGAAGGCGCGGCGTGAATCATCGTCACCGGGTGCTTTCGATGCGGCCCGCGCGGTCGTCACTGCCCGGTCGTAAGCCGTCAGGGCATCGTCCAATTGTCCGCTTCGATAAGCACTCTCGGCCGCGTAAATCAATGTCTGCAAGGCCTGATTGCCACCGGCCGCGCCGTAAAATTTACCGGCAAGCATCTGGGCTCGCCGTGCCCAATAGGGGCCGTGCAATTTCTCCATCAGTCGCACCATCTTGTTGGCCTTGGTCTGCCACTCGTTTGCCGCCTTCTGCTCGCCGGCCTGTCCGGCCGCTCGCCACGCTTCCAGGCAAGTCCACAGCCAGGCGTAATCGAGCCGAGGCGAGACAACTGCTTCTATTTGCCGACCAAGCGACAATATTCCCACTGCCCGCGACAGTTGCCCCTGGACTAGTGCTGCTTCCATTCGCAACGCCCGCAAACGCAAGGCCACATCGGCAGGTGGTTTTTGCGAGTCTAATGCATCCAACCCGGCCACGGCGTCGGTATAATTGCCCGCCAAGATCAGACAGGCCACCCGATCGATGCGGCTCTTCCAGCAAAGCGGGTCTCGCGGATCCAGTCGTGTCAATGGATCCAAAAGCTCTATGGCCCGCGTCGCCGAATTGGCGCGGTCGGCACTCTCGGCCGCAAAGCATTCGCCCTGGTTGCGCAGCGCCCGGGCCGTTTCATATCGCACGGTTTTCTCGATAGACGCGAGTTCATCTGGCGAAAGACCTTCATCCTCGTGTTTCGGCCCATCCGTACCGGCGCTCCGAATCTTCTCGGCCACCTCTTCGTTAAGACTGCTCAACAGCCGCACGGCCGCGCGGAGTTCGGTACGAGCCTCCTCCAGCAACAGCTTCTGTTCGACCGACAGCCGCGTTTCCTCACGGGCAAGCTCACCACGCGATAAATGCACCATCGCTTCTTGCAGCTTCAGCAACATGGCCCGCCGATTTTCGGGGCGTATTTTCAAATCTTCGCGCAAAATGTCCAACGACTCGCCCCAACGCGGGCCACGTTCACTCGGCGGTGAAGCCACGGCCCACTCGGCCAGGCTCCGTGCCAATTCAATGACCAGTTCAGTACGCCGGGCATCAGGCAAGGAATCCTCGGCCAACCGTCCACGACAGTATTCAGATGCCAGACGATGGAGTCCCCGCTCGCGCAAGCCGGCCAAAAAAGGCCCGTCGGCCGATTGTGCAAGCGCGGTCGCCTCGCAAACAATCAGCAACACCAGCAGGGTGCGTGCTTGTACACACCAAGCGGAAACTTCGCGATACCTAGCCGGCTTGTTCGTGTTGTGGAAAACGGTGCGTGCAAGCACACACCCTACGTTGTCATGAATCATTTGCACTTCCTACCGGAGCGGCGAATTGGATCTTCTCCAATCCAACGCTCCGGCAAAGGTCGTAAACGTCGATGACATGCTCCAAGGGCACTTTGCTTTCGACGTCGAGTATCACCGGCAGATCGATCTTCACTTTGGCCACGGACGCCATCACTGCTCCGACATCCCGCAAGCGTGTATAGTCGCGACCGTTGATTCGCCAGGCGGGTTGCTCTTCGCGCCAAAACACTTCGACCACCATCTCATCCAGATCTTCGAACTCCTGCTCGGGCGGTGTTTGCGCGGAAACACTGCCGGGCAATGAAAGTTTGGTAGGCAAAACCTCCTCGAGCATTTGAAAGCTGGCCGTGCAGACGAAAAAGATCAGCAGCAGAAAAATGACGTCGATCATCGGCGTCATTTTCACGTCCAGCCGCTCTCGCTCTTCACGGTGATAAGGTGGTCGGCGCATATCAATCAGCTTTCGTTTTGCCCGGTTGCCGTAAAAACGCCCAAACTCCCAGTGAGCCGCCGGCAACCGTGGTCTTTTCACGCATCTCGAATCCGTGGCGAGGATAATACTCGACGTTCTTCTGCGAAGATGTTTCCAGATAACAGGGCAGATTTTGCCCATCGATACGAGCCAGGCCGTGTTCCATCAAGGTCGTGCCCACTCCACGACGCTGTGCGTTCGGGGCAACAGCCAGTATGAACAGATACCAATGGCGTCCCGGCGCGTGCTTGGCGTGCAGACGACCGGCATCCGACATGGCTTGCGAAAAACGTTTCGCGGCGGCCCGGCCCAAAATCCATGGAACGATAATCATGCCCGAGCGCAGCAAGCGGAAAAAATTGAACTTCACATATTTCGGCGGAATCCAAGCGGCTACACCTTCCAGATCTTCGGTAGTTTCCACCCGACCGTATAACATGCCGTACGACAGGCAGCGGCGCATCATGCGTCTGAGACCGTCATGGCGATTATGTTCTTCGGGTATCATATAGCTGGCCATGGGATCCTCGTAAAACGCATCGGCCAACAACTTGGCCGCATCGCCCAGACGCGAGCGGTCCAATGGGACTATTGTCGGTTTTGAATCGGGCATGATTTTTCCCTTGTGCTATTAATCCGAAATTCATCTTCCTTCTCCCCGCCCCAGCACGGCAAAGGTCACGTTCCAAACTCCCGCCTTTGCGCAGGCGACCATGATCGGTTCGACCCGCCCGTAGGGCACCTGACGGTCGCTGCGGATACGAACTTCCAGCGGCCCATCGGCGTGTCGGCGTTCGAACTCGATCACCTTTTGTAATTCGTTCTCACCCAACACCCGACCTCCCACCATTATACGGCCTCCATTTCCGTTATTCTCGCCGGTCGATCCGGGCTGGGCCAGAACATTAACGATCACCCGTCGCGTGCGATCATCGTCCTCTGCCCGTCGTCCACTTGCCGCGGCGGGCAAGTCCAATTCGAGTTGCGTTTCCTGGCGTGCCAGATGGCTGGAAACCAAGAAGAAAATGATCAACAGGAAAACGATATCGATCATGGGCGTCATGTTAAAGCCCACGCTGCCGCGCGAGCGATTGTTGGGTATCCGCATCGTGTGCTATCCTCCTCGCGGCGGCGGACCGCTCGATGGACCGGACCGTGGGGCAGGTGGTGGTTGACTTGCGGCGGAAATCCCCGTCGTGCCGCGCTGCCGATAACCGCGTTTGAGCGGCGCCAGTGTGTGCTGAGCCGAGTAGGCAACCTCGGCCACGAGCTGATCGACCCGATTGCGAAAAACGGCAAAAGCGGCCAGCGCCGGAATGGCTACTATCAGGCCTTCGACCGTGGTCACCAACGCCAAATATATACCCTCGGCCAGATCGCCCGCCCGAGCCGCGCCCTGGGTTTCGGCTACCTGGTGGAAGGCGAAAATCATGCCGATCACCGTGCCCAAAAGGCCCAACATGGGCGCGATATTGCCGATCACCGAAAGGTATTCTATCTTGCGGAAGAGCCGTGCCGACTGATCGGCCGTGGCGTCCTCGACCGCTTTTTCGATCGCCGTCCAGCCGCCTTCCACCTCGGCCAGACCGGCCCCCAAC
>JAFGTN010000309.1 GCA_016934075.1 Pirellulales bacterium | reverse complement strand
TCCTGCCGAGGTTGGAGTGGTAGATCCCGCCACCGTCGCCTGCTGAGTTGTTTGAAAGCGTGGTGTTTGTCAACGTAGCTGTGCAGGTGTGGCCATAGTTATAAATTCCTCCGCCGCCATGGTCTGCCGTGTTGTGCGCGAGCTTGGAGTTGGTTAGCGTCAGCGCGTCCTCGTTATAAATCCCTCCACCTCTACCACCGCATGCCGAGTTGCCGCAGAGCGAGGAACTGATGACGGTCAACGTGGCTATACCGCTGTCGCTATGGTTATAAATCCCTCCTCCTCCGCCATCGCCATATGTTTGATTGTTCCAGAGCGTAGAGTTGGTCAGCGTGAGCGTGCCGGCATTATAAATCCCGCCGCCGCAGGATCCGCTGGAGTATGCAATGTTGCTCAAAAGCTCAGAGTTGGTCAACGTCAGCGTGCCTTCGTTATAAATCCCACCGCCACTGTTTGCCAAGTTGTCAAAGAGCTTGGAGTTGGTCAGCGTGAGCGTACCTTCGTTATAAATCCCGCCGCCAAGGTCTGCCGATCCCTTAGTAATGGATAAATGTGTGATCAGGGTGTCGCCGATAATATGAAAAACGGAACTTCGCCTTTGCCCATAAATGGTGAGATATCGCGCCCCCAAACCTACAACCTGCACATTCGATGCATTGAGTTCTTCCATCTCAAGGTAGATCGTCTGATATAATAGATCTATATCAAACTGCACCTGAGAAGTTGATGCGTTCGCAAGCGCTTCTCGCAGGCTGATGTCACCGGATGAGAGGTCGCCGTCGTCTTCGTCATCGACCGTGGTGACAAGTACACTTTCAGGTGAAACTACCGACAAAACTACTTCGGTCACGATCGATTCGAGAGAGCCGTTGACTGCTTTGTAAGTGAACGAATCGGTTCCCCAGAACGTCGGTTCGGGCGTATAGGTATAGGTTCCGTCGGGGTTTGATACCAAGTCGCCGTGCTCCGGATCGGTGAAGATGGCGACCGCCAGAGGATTTCCATCGTTGCAAATATCGTTTGCCAGGATATCGGACGAGTGGAAGACAAGTGAATCCGGCTGATTCCACTGGAAGGCGTCGGTGTGAGCGACCGGTACGCCGGAGGGTTGATCTTCAACCGCGCCGATGTCGACAGTTCCGAATATTCTGGAAAAGAAGTTGCGTTGGTCCGCTACTAGCGGATTGTCCCATGAATCGACCGCAACAAGGTCACTTCCCGCGTCGATAAGTGGGCTTCCAGGCAGAGGAGCATGAGTAAGTGTCGGTCCGCCGTTGTCCTGCAATGGCCCAAGCATGGGATCAATTGGGTTAGTTTTTGTGCCGACAATATTACCATCGACGCCGTTAAGCAGGGATTGTCCGGTTCCGTTGCCGATCAGGTTATGGGAACCGGTTAATGTACCATAGTGGAAGTAAATATCCGGGCCACTTGAAGCCGAGTTGCCTGCCACGATTGTGTTGTTCAATGTGAATGTGGTTGCTGAATAAACACAAATCCCACCGCCGTCGTTGCCTGCCGAGTTCCCCGAGAGTGTGCAGTTGGTCAGCGTTGTCCTGCCGAGGTTGGAGTGGTAGATCCCACCACCATCGTTGCTTACCGAATTGCCCGAGAGCGTGCAGTTAAGCAACGTTAGCATGTCGGAGCCATTGGAAATACCGCCGCCATAGCTTGCCGAATTGTCCGAGAGCGTGCAGTTAGTCAGTGTTAGTGAGCCCGATTTATTGTAAATTCCGCCGCCGTATCTGTTTCCCGAATTACCCGTGAGCATGGAATTGGTAATGGTCAACGTGGCTGTGCCGCTGGAGCCATCGTTAACAATCCCACCGCCATCGCATGCCGAGTTATCCGAGAGGGTGGAATTGCGAACAGTTAACGTGCCTCTGTTGTAAATCCCTCCGCCGTAGGATCTTTCATAGTGATTGGAATCGTAGTCTTGGTCCGCGTTTCCGTCGACTATCGATAGGCCATCGATTGCCGCCTCGATATTTCCACCACAATAGACGACCGTATAGGCGTTGTCGGACGTGTCGTCGATTGTGCCCAGATCACCACAAAGGGTAGTGACGTAAGTTGAAAAGTCACGCTCGGTAAGGACCGTTTCGTTGCCTGCGAAGCCGCCGTAGAGCGTCACGCCATCAAGAAGTGAAAAACTGACCGATCGAGTGTCGCCTGGTTCCAGTTCGGCACTGGGCGTGTAAGCGCCTTCTGCAATCCAGATCTGGTCGACATCGTTGGCCGCGTTGCCGTCGGTATTCAAGGCTGCTGCTTGCACGAGTGCGGTTTGCAGGTCGTCGTAAGCGGAAGCCCAAGCCAAACCGTCGCCGCCGGATGCCGCATCGGCGTCGACCATCAAGATCGCCAGCATCCGCCGATCCTCAAGCGGCTCGCACCGCAACCGCCGGGCGAACATCTCTTGTCGTAATACCGAGCCGTGCTTCAGGTCTCTTTGTTTTGATCTGTTCCTTTCTCTCAAGAGCGTCCCAAAGCCGAATAGATGTCGATGGCGCATAAAATGCCCTTGCCCTATGGTTGAAGATCGATAATCCTGCCGACGGTAGATAGGTATGCATGGAGGGCCTACATGTTTGTATAAACCCTACCATTTGCCTAAGTATAATAGTTGTAAGGATTGTGGACAATACCCACCGTATGAGGGGCAACAGGAGAGATGCTTTCGAGTCTGTAGGAAATCCAGTACCGCGACAGCTCGTGCGTTGTGTTTGAATGTGTGGCGATGAGACCGTTTTCACTTCGCTTGTCCTACGCGCTAAGTACCGCAGGCCGGCAGCGCGCAAAAAAAGATCATGACAAGACGTTCCATCGTCTTGCCATGATCTCTATCCTGAAACGGAACAATACTTGTCCCGCCCTCCCGGCAGGTTTGTACTCATAATATCGACGCTTCCAGCAATAGGGCTAAAGCCGATTTTACAGGACATTATTAAAAACCGTCATTTTTTATAGTTTTTCCCATCACTTTCCTACAAAAATCCATACCGACCATGCTTTCTATTTATTCTGGAAAAATCACGAGTAATAGGCCGAATTCTTGCATTCAAACATCCTTATTCCCTGGGAAATAGCGGTTATTTCCCGCAGAATATCTTGAATTACCATGGAAAACGATTAGGATGGGGCCATGTCTATAATCGAGGTAGCAAAAGTCGCGGGTGTTTCGAAGACGACGGTGGCGCGTGTAATCAACCGTGAGGGTAATGTTGCGCCCGAGACGATCAGTCTTGTTCATGCGGCCATGGAAAAGTTGAACTACAAGCCGCCGCTGAACCGCCGTGGTCGCAAGCCTTCCGCCGGCAAGACTGTCGAGACGAAAAAAAAGCTCAACCTTTTCGCTTTGATCCTGCCCGAGATCAAGATCGGCCTCTACTCGCCCTTGCAGCATGGTTTTGACACGGCCGCCGGCGAGATTCACCACCAGATCATGGTATGCAACAGCGACGACAATATTTACAAACAGTTTGACGCTATCGGACAGTTGATTTACATGAACGTAGCCGGCATCGGGTTGGTGAGCGCGACTCAGGCGGTTACGCCACCGTATCAGATCAAGCTTGCCCAACAGGCGGGCATTCCCGTCGTGCTTTTGCATCGCGACATCGAGGGTGTCGAGGCGCCGGTGGTGGAACTGCCCATGCATGAGATAGGGCATATGGCCGGCCAGGCCCTGACGCGGCGTGGACATCGTCGTGTCGCCTTTTTTTCACCGGGCGACACGCCCTCGGCCCGCGATGTGGAATCCGGATTGCGCGAAGCACTGCACGAGGTCAGCTCAGACCTTTCCGCGACGCTATCGCATTACTGCACCGGTTATCTACTCGCGATTTCCTCCGAACAGGAGTCGTTGATCGACACGGCTCTTGATCGCATGCTTTCGCTTCCGGACAACGAACGCCCCACGGCAGTAATGGCAACCAACGATAATATGGCGGAAATCCTGTACTTCAAAATGATACAACGAGGTTTGAAGGTGCCCGAGGATATTGCCTTGATTGGATTCGGGGCCCAACAGCGCAACGGCGGTATTCGCAGCCATATGTCATCGATTACTTTCGATGCCGGCCAGACCGGCAGCCTGGCCGTGGGGCTGTTGAATCAGATGTCTTCCGGCGAGCGTCCCATCCAATCGAAAGAGAGAATTTCAATTCCGCTTTCCTTATGGGAGGGGAAAACGCTGGGGTGAGAACTGCGATAATATTTTCGCCAATGTATTCGACTCAGCGGCTTCGCCCTCCCAATTTCAGCAAATTATTTCCGGACACCTTAAACTAATACGATAAGTCATTCCTTGAAAGGAGAGTGGTTGTCCATGCAATACTCCGCCAAACACACCTATCTATTATTGCTATTCTTCACAGTGCTAGTCTCCGCGGTATGCAGCATCCATGCTGCGCCCGGAAATAACGCGACAAAAGATAAATCCACTACTTCCTCGATTGTCGGCGACATTCCTCGCGATCAGAAAACGGCTACTATTCTCGACGTCCGCACGCTCTGTAAGAGCCGCTACATTGGCTGGGCCAGTATCGGCATGGCCGCCAATGGAGACCTGATCGCGGCTTTTTCTGGCGATCGTACCAAGCACGTTTCGCCCGACGGCAAGACGCAGATTTCTCGCAGCAGCGATGGAGGGCGTACCTGGAGCGAGGCGACAACCATCCAGGATCTGCCCATCGACGACCGCGACACCGGTGTCACGCTGACAAGCAAGGGAACGCTGATCGTCAGTTGGTTCACGGGCCCTCCATATCACACCAAATTGCAAGGCGCCTACGTGATCCGTTCGAGCGACAACGGCAAGACATGGGGCAAGCCCATCCGCACCAATGTTTCCAGCCCTCACGGGCCGGTGCAACTGGCCGACGGCCGCTTGTTGTATATTGGCCAACAACCGCACTGCTCGCACGTCAAGCCACACAACTACAACGGTCCGCCGGACAAGTCTCCCTATAAGGTTGCGTTGGACGAGTCGCGCGATGACGGGAAAACGTGGAAGATTTTCAGCGAGTTCCCGGTGCCCAAGGACTGCAAGATGCTGTCGTTCGACGAACCGCACCTGGTCGAGGTCGAGCCGGATCGGATCGTGGCCATGTTCCGCGACTGCAACCCGCCGGATTGCCTCTGGCAGTCGGAAAGCAGCGACGGCGGACGCACTTGGACCGTGCCGCGGCGGACCAAGGTACAAGGCCACCCGCCCCATCTGCTGAAGTTGAAAAACGGGTGGTTGCTGGTAGTCTATGCCAAACGCCAGAAGGGCCCCAAGCAAGGTCAATATGCCTGCATCAGCCGCGACGGGGGCCGGACTTGGGACGTGGAAAACGAGATCCGTCTGGCCCGGTCGTTTACGAGCGATATGGGTTATCCCGCCTCGGTGCAATTGCCCGACGGTTCGATCTGGACCGTCTTCTACCAGGCCGAACACCCCGGCGAAAAGCCGGTGTTGATGGGAACGCATTGGCGGTTGAAGTGATTTTAGTTTTTAAACGTGTATTAAAAAATTGGGTGTCACTGGGGGCTTGTCAGCCAGTCCATAGTTTTTTTCTCGGGCGGTGTGTGCAAGCACGCACCCTACATCTACTGGTTAGTTGGTGGTTATCTTTGCCTTTGTTTCTTTCCACTTTTCAGTTATTCGACTTTTATCATTATCCCCAATATTGAAAGTGCTAAATCGCTCAATGACTGAATCTGCAAGACTTAAGATTCTTTTATTTGTTCGGATCGTCGAGTCAACCTATCAACCATCCGTTGTGCATATGCGGCTGAGTCTTTGGCAATGTATTCATATACTGCCAATAGATGCCCTATTGCCGTGTTTGTCCAATGCACATTCAATTTGATAGCCCGAATTTAGCCCGAACTTCTTTCACATCGACGGTGCGGCCGGACTTGCTGTCTTCGAGCCCGGCCTCGACTGCCTGGCGAACGTAGATTTCGTACATCAGGTCGTCCCAGGTGGCATCCTCCGGCAGCTTTTCAACCAGTTGGTACGCTTCCTGCTTGACGTTGGGATTTTGCATTTTTATCTTCGTTTCGCGTTGCTATGCGGGCTGGCGACGGTCTGTATTTTACTGTATTGGGCCGACGGGAAAAGCAGAGGATTACCACTCAGAGGGGGGCAAATAAGATATTGCCCAAAAATTCATGATTCTGACAGGTAATATGCTTGCTTCCGGGCGTTTGGGCCGATATACTTTTAATGGATCTGAACCTCGGGTAATCTGGGTAGTAGGATCCCCCAGGGCCTTCGGGCCCCATTTTTTTTGCGCTCATCACAATCGCACTACCCCTTGGGAATCGTTGTTGCAGGCTACTTTGCATAGTACCGGATCAAGACGATTGAAGTAGGCGTTGCCGCCGTGGCGCTTCATAAAAGCAGATGGTTGAATGTTCTGCTTCAGCAAAAATGCCGTGCAGTCTGCTACCTGGATTAAGTATGAATCGCGCGAGTTCCGAAGCACGGGATCTTCAATGATGACCTTGATCGGTTCATTCTTGTAGACGAACGCTCCTTGTGGCTGTCGTATCTTAAACTGATTGTTCAACCTCATTGAATCCAGGAATTTCTTGAGTTTTGTACCGTCCGTATCATCTGGAAATATGATACCGCGATCATCCGTGTTTTTTGGACCAGGAAAGTTTTGATATCGAATCGTATTCTCGAACCGCTGAAACAGGGTGTACCATGCCCAGCGGAATACTTCACCCTTATTAGGTACCTTGGCTTGCTTATCCACGAGCACATTGATCAAACTGATATCCGAGAGACGGGCAATTTCATCGGCGAAGTGGCGGATAATGGCCAACCTTTCATGCTTCTTAAGCCGCTGTAGCGAAGCCGCTATCTTATTTGGCTTGTTGAGCATTTCTGCCGCATGAAGTTCGTCATCGTGATAGACTCCGTACTTTCCCCTGAGCCAATGCCTGAACCTAAGTAACTGCCCCGTCGTATCACGCCACCGCAATTCATGAACCACAAGCCCCGAGAGACAGAAGTATCGTGTGGGCGATCCATCGCCGGGCATTCCGCAGTCGCCACTCTCGTCGACATACATTAGATACATACTGCCCCCTTATGCAAGTTTTTCGATCTTGCGAAAGTAAAAAGAAATAACACCCCCGAAGGCGGTTGCACCATAACGTTTATATGTTTATAGGCAGCCGCCATCGTCTGTTTAGTTGTGACGCTACACAAACTTTCTACCGCGATACCTGCTGATCGCTCGCCGGTGCCGGGCCGGTTTCGTAGATGCCGAATTCTTCCGTGCCGTCGCCGTTGAAGTCGGCTACGACGGGCAGGTCGTGCGGGCCGCCCAGTTCGAAGACTTTGTCCTGCGCGTCTATTTCGTGGTTGCCGTTGGAATCGATCATCCATTTGCCCGCACGGTAGATACCGATGTCGTCGATGCCGTCGTTGTTGAAGTCGCCGACGACGGGCAGGTCGTCGCGCTGGCCGTATTCGACGTACAGGTCGGGTGCGCTCCAGCGTCCGTCGCCGTCCACATCCAGGAACCACACGCCACCGCGGAATACGCCGATGGTCGACACGCCGTCGCCGTTCCAGTCGCCAGTCACCGGTCGGTCGCCGGCCGTGCCGAAGTGGAAAACATGGTCGATC
>JAFGTN010000308.1 GCA_016934075.1 Pirellulales bacterium | reverse complement strand
GTTCCGCTCGACGAGGTGTCCGACGACTTGGGAGACAATGGCACCAGCGGCGGCGATGAGGACGATGATCGGACCAAGATCCATGCCGAGAGTGTTGGGCAAGCCATTCGCGCGGCACTGAAGAGTCACAGAATTTCGCGTCCCACTGTGCTGGTGGGCGTAAACCGGCAAAGCGTTGAGATTTTGCACCTGTCATTGCCGCCGGCTACCGACGAGGAATTACCCAACCTGGTCGCGAACCAATTCCAGAAGGAATCGCAGATAAGCGACGAGGATGCCAAACTCGACTTCCAACCCGTCGGAGACGATCCTGCCGAACCTCGCCGGGTTACCGCGGCCGCTCTGATGAACGATCAATTCGATCGATTGCAGACGACGTGTTCAGCGGCCGGGCTTCAGCCGCAACGGATGGTATTGCGGTCCTATGCGTCGGCATCGTTGTTTTCGCGCACGACATCACCGCCCGAAGACGTTTGCCTGCTGGTGAATCTTGTAGGCGACGAAGTCGATCTGACTGTAACGATTCGAGGCCGGGCCGTTTTTGCGCGCACGGTTCGACTTTCGGGCGAGGCCGACGACGAAAGGACGACCAGGCAACTAGTCAGCGAAATCCGGCGTACCATGGCCGTTTCGATGCAGAACCGGCTGGATGAAGGTTCTATCGAAGGCATCTATATTTTTGGCGGTCCCGACGATCATGCCGAGTTGGTCAACCGCATCAAAGCCGAACTGTCGCTGGCGGCGATGGTTATCGATCCTTTTATCGGCGTTGATTTACCGGCGAGCCTCGTTCCGGATAACTCCGGTGCGTTTGCCCCGCTCCTGGGGATGCTTTTGGATGAAACCCAGGACGGAAAGCACGCCATAGATTTTTTGCATCCCCGCCGCCGTCCCGCGCCCCGCAGCCGCCGTCGGCCGCTGGTGATCGCCGGTTCGCTGGCGGCGGCTCTCGCGCTGGTTGGCGGCTACCACGTGCTCGATCAATTATCCACTGCGGACGCCGATAACCGCGCCTTGCAAAAAAAACTTTCGGATTTGAAACAGTTGGTGAAAAAAGCCCAGAAGAAGGAGGAGGTGGTTCGCGCCGTCAGCGAATGGCAGTCGAACGACGTTAATTGGCTCGACGAGTTGCGCGATATGTCGTTGCGATTCCCGTCCAGCAGAGACACCGTTGTTCTGCGGATGACGCTTTCACGCGCCCGGGGCAGCGGTGGGGCCGTCAACTACAGCGGTCTGGTCCGCGATCCCTTAATCGTCGTGCGTATGGAAAGCAATATGCGCGATAAATACCACGATATCCGTAGCAAACGCGTGCAGGAACAACCGGACAAGGACTATACCTGGCGATTCGAAACCGCGATGACCGTCGCCAAACGAGCGAAGGAAGAATATGATAGCCATCTTCCCAAGCCGGAACCTGGGCCTGAGGAATCCGGCGGCATAAATGTCGGGCCCGCGACGACTGAATCAAAAACCGTCGCTAAAAAAGATGCCGAGTCCACGGCGAGTGAATCAAAAGAAACCGCGACCAAAGACACAAAGCCCGCGGGGGATGAAACCAAAAAGGTAGCGGATGACAAGTCCAAGCAGGATGTGAAAAAACCTGTGGACGACAAACCGGCTGACAAGCAAACGACGGGGCCGAAATGAACAAGCATCGCAAAAAACTGCTGCTGGGCGTGTTGGGGCTGATCGTCATTTTCTATGCCGGCGATTGGTTGCTGGAGAACTTGCTGGAAGGACCACTGGAAGCACGTCGGAAGACCAAAGCAAGTCTGGAAAAAAACATCCAGACGCAAGAAGAGTCGCTGGCTCGTGCCCGAAAGGCCGGCAAACAGTTATCGGTCTGGGAAGAACAATCTCTGCCGTCCAACACCGAGGTCGCCAGCTCGACATATCAGGTCTGGTTGCTGCAAGTCATTCAGCGTGCGGGGCTTTCGGCGCAGGGTGTCAATTCCAGCGAACCCATCAACAAAGGCATGTATTCCCTGCTCTCTTTCTCCGCTCGAGCTCATGGATCGCTCGAACAACTGACCCGCTTTCTCTTCGAGTTCTATCGCGCGGGCCACCTGCACCAACTCCGCTCACTCTCGATTACGCCCATCCAGAAGACGGGTGAGTTGGACCTTGTGATTTCGGTCGAAGCCATGGTACTGCCCTCGACCGATCGCGACAAGGAATTCGCCACACAAATATCCGATCGCCTGGCGTCGGAAAAATTGGAAGACTATATGTCGATAGTCAAGCGGAATCTGTTTGATGTGGGTGGCGGGCTAGATCCAACCGACCAGACCGTGCTTACCACGGTCACATACGTTGACGGCAAGCCCGAGGTTTGGTTCCTGTTGCGCGGCACCGACGAACTGCTGAAGCTGAAAAAGGGTGACCGCCTGGAAATCGGCCTATTCTCCGGCACACTGGCCGAGATCGAGGACACGGATGTGATTCTCGAATCGGAGGGCGAGCGATGGCTGCTATCGATCGGCGAAAATCTCACTCAAGCCACGGCCCTGCCGCCGGAGTATTGATTGGAGGTATGGCGCATGAGGCTTGGAACCTCAGACTTCAGACTTCAGATTTCAGATTTGAACATAGGACATTGTTAATTGAACCTTGATCATTGATCATTCCGTCATTCTTTCCTCATTCTGACTTCGACAATCGACAATTTGCCCTCGATCGTGGATTCCGGCAAAGCGAGGTATGTGCCGTAAGTCATTGCTGAATAAAGTCTTACGACACCACTCACTTGCCCTGGAGGGGAGCAAATTGACCTTGCGTCAGGCGACGTTTATCCATAGCATTCCCCCACTTTACCCTACCGGTGGCGCGATATGCCGCCGTTTACACCAGAACCGTACCCTAAGAACAGCCAGCTTCCGTGAATAGAATGCTGCGAAATATCGCCGTTGCGCTACCGGCCTTCTCCTGCGGTATCGGTATTTTCTTGCTGTCGGCGACTATATCGCTCAATAGCGCATCCGCCCAGAATGTGCCTGTTCAAATGGCGTCGGCTCAATATCAAGTCTACCCTCTAAGGCATCAACAGGCG
Source organism: Pirellulales bacterium (assembly GCA_016934075.1). Taxonomy (GTDB): domain Bacteria; phylum Planctomycetota; class Planctomycetia; order Pirellulales; family Thermoguttaceae; genus JAFGTN01. The sequence goes on along the minus strand of JAFGTN010000308.1, from coordinate 8,536 downwards.
GACAAGGTTGAAAAAACGCTTGCTCAAATGCTTACGAGCTTCGGTGACCAAACACATCTGGTTATCGATAAACGCGCCAATCAAATTTTGCTGCGCGGTCCACAGCAGGCACAAGATATTACCAAAAAACTGATCGAGTCCATCGACCGGCCTCCGGTTGCTCAAACCGTACCGGCGACCGCGCAACCACAAGCCGGCAAGCCTGTTATGCGGCCCGCGGCAACTGCGACGGTCCCCGTAAAGACAACGGTCGTAACATATCGATGTCCGCTCGACATACTCGATCCGGTTGCCCAGGATTTGCGTGTTCATTTCGCGAGCCTCAACAGTGTTCGCATTGCAACCGACCGAACAACCAGTCAACTGTTTGTATTGGCGCCGGAAACAATACATCCACGCATAGCGCAGCGCTTGAAAACTCTGGGGGTGGGTAACAGGCCTGAACTTCCACCCGAGCAATTACCGACACCGTTACCGCCGCCAGGGCCCGCTGTTTCGACTGTCACGGCGCAACCATTATTGCGTGAACAATTTGTGCCGCTGGTACGTTGCCGGATCGAGCAGGTAGAGCCAAAGTTGCTGGCACTATTCGGCAACCGCTTGCGTCACATCACTGCCCCTGGTGGTCAACCGAATCAACCGCGGCAAATTATCGTTGTAGGCTACGCATTTGTCGACGCCAATGGGCAAAACGTGGAACTTGCCATGGACCGACGTCGCAACGGTGTCATGCTTTCCGGTGTCCAACCGTTGGTTGCGCAGATGGCCAGATTGCTGCAAAATCTTGACGTTGCTACGCAAACCCCTGAGCAGGCCATACGCGTGCTGCCTCTAAGGCATATAAACTCGGATAAAGTACGCAAGGCCGTGGAAGCATATCGTAGTGAACTGGCAAAACCTGCATTACGGCCCGCTCAGCCTGTCAAGCCCGCGCAACCGATCGACGAGAAAGCTTCTCCAAGCCAAAACAATCAATCACGACTTCAGTCGTGTCCACACTCGCGTCCGCATTCGCGGTTCAACGACGCCGGCGTGCATCTGGCCAACTATGAAATGGCAGTCGCCATGTTGCAGGAGGGCGGCGGTTCCGCGGGAGGCGTTCCGGGCGGAACAGCCGGCGGCGGTGGAGCGCCAGGTCCGTTGAGTACTGATTCGAGAGTCGAGACACTTAGAGCACAACAGGCCGAGGTCGATCAGCGAAACCAGAACCTCCGCGAATTGGGTACCGAAGTCGAGGTCGAAATTTTGCCGGACCTTGACGTGATCATCCTGCACGGCCGCGAGCGGGACGTGAAGGAGATGAGCCGTATCATAGAAGAAATCGAGCGCATCAGCGCCGAGGCCGAACCGGTGGTCGAGGTACTTCAGTTGGCGCATGTATCCAGCGCGGCCATGACCAAGATCGTCAACGAGGTCAGCGAGGATCTCATCGGTGGCACTCAAGGCCGTGTTAGCGTCACATCGCTGGAAAAGCCCAACGCATTGTTGTTGATCGGTTGGGGCGAAGCCATGAAATCGATCACTAAGCTGGTTGCCGAACTCGATAAACCGGTTGCTCCGGAAACGCAATTCCGCGTGTTTCGTCTCAAGCATGCTTCGGCCGTAAGTGCCAAGGCGACCGTGGGCCAGTTCTTCGAGCGTCGCAACGGGCTGGGTGCCACGGCCAGAGTCGTTCCCGACATGCGCACCAACTCGCTGGTTGTGCAAGCTTCTCCCCGCGATATGGCCGAGGTGGCGGAGTTGATCGCCGAAATAGATTCTCCCAGCAGCGACGCCGTCAGCCGGGCGCGGATTTTCAAGCTTACTCATTCACTTGCCGCCGACTTGGGTGGGACGTTGCGTGCGGCAATCACCGCGGCGCAAAGCGGTAGCGGTTCTTTGGGCGGAAAATCGACAGTACTGGAAATTCTGGCCGTCGACTCGGCCGGTCAACGGCTCTTAAAGTCCGGCATCCTCTCAGATGTTGAGATCGTGCCCGACATCCGTACCAACAGCCTTGTAGTTACCGCCCCGGCCGAGAGCATGGAACTCATAGGCACACTGATCAATCAACTCGATTCACCGGCTGCCACGGCGCAGATCAAGGTTTTTCAGATTACAAACGGCGACGCCAACGAACTTGTGCTTACTTTGCGAGCGCTTCTGCCGGCCCAACCCATCGGCGCCGCCTCGCGGCCGCAGTTGCCCACGGCCGAGGGTGAAGAATCATTGGCACCCGTGCGTTTTTCGGTCGACACGCGAACCAACAGCATCATCGCCACCGGCTCCACGGGTGATTTGGATATTATCGAGGCGTTGCTTTTGCGCCTGGATGGTCGTGATGTTCAGCAGCGCAAAAATGCCGTCTACAGGTTGCGAAACGCGCCGGCCACTGACGTTGCCCTCGCTGTCAACGAGTTCTTGCGAAGCGAACGACAGGTTCGCCAAGCTGCGCCGGGCTCAACCAGTCCTTTCCAGCAGATCGAACGCGAGGTGATCGTCGTCCCCGAAAAGGTCAGCAATAACCTGATTATCAGCGCCACACCGCGATTTTTCGACGAGATTATGAAGGTTATCGAGGATCTTGACGCCGAACCTCCGCAGGTGATGATCCAGGTCGTAATCGCCGAGGTGATTCTGAGCAACGCCGAAGAATTCGGCGTGGAGTTGGGCCTGCAGGATTCGCTGCTCTTCGACCGCAGCCTGTTGAGCAACCTCTTGACATTAACTAAAACTACCGAGCAGCAACAATCGGGCAGCGTGGCAACGCAAACGCAACAGGAGATCGTATCGGCCGAGAACACGCCGGGATTTAACTTCGTCAGCGGCGACCCTTTGGGGAACAGCGGCAGTAATACTGCCTTGGCTAACAAGAATCTCGTGGGTGGACAGGGCATCACCACCTTCGCCGTGGGCCGCATGAACGAGCAATTGGGATTCGGCGGCTTGGTGCTTTCGGCCAGCAGCGAGAGCGTCAGCGTTTTGATCCGAGCGTTGGAAGCGTGTGGTCGTCTGAATATCATCAGCCGCCCGCAGGTGATGACCCTCGACAACCAGTCGGCATATGTGCAAGTCGGTAAAAATGTACCGAGAATCGCCGGTACGGAACTGACCGCCTATGGGCAAGTGAACAACATTGCCATGGAAAGCATCGGCCTGATAATGGGTGTTACACCGCGGATCAGCCCCGAAAACATGGTTGTGATGGAATTGGACGTGGAGAAATCGGATGTGGGACCGCAGACGGAATGGATTCCAGTTTTTGTTTCTGAAGGTCAGACGGTGAAATCGCCATCCTTCAACGTTACAAAAGCTACGACTACTGTCAGTGCTGTCAACGGTGAAACCATCGTGCTGGGTGGGCTGATTGCGTCAGCCGTCGAAACCAACAAACGCCGAGTGCCTTGGATTTCCGATATTCCCGTGCTGGGCTGGTTTTTCCGCTACGACAGTGAGATCAAGAAACGCGCGGAACTGTTGATCATCCTCACGCCGCATGTGGTTCGTAGCCCGGCCGATATCGAGCGCATAAAACAAGCTGAGACGGCCCGCATGCATTGGTGCCTGGGCGACGTGGTGTCGATGCACGGCGATATCGGCGTTTATGATGTAAAAGATGAGATGAGCCATTGCGGTCGCCCCGACGTTATCTATCCCGATATGAATCCGCGAGGGATCGTGCCCGATGCAATGATACCCGGCGGTAAACCGCGTGAGATCAAGTCGCTCGACGCCGACGATTCAAACAAATTGCAGCCAGGCTCGCAAATCATTGGCCCGGAATCAATCCTTACGCCCCCACCTATGTCCGATGAGGCCGTGCCGGGACTGGAACTCCAAATCCAGCCTGGGACGATGGTGCCCATACCGGATGGCTCGTCTCCAAACAGTACTCCGAACAGTTCCGGTGTGCAACGAGTGCCCGTAACTCTTCCGCCGACCAACAACACGCGAGAACAAAACGGGGCGAAACCGGCCGGCGTCGTGCAGCGTGCCGCGAATGTTCAGCCTACCATGTATACACGCGAGGCCGTCGACCGATATCCCATGGAGCAACGTGGACCCTATTTGCCTCGGCAATAAGGGGATTGGTAGAAGGTTCAATGATCAAAACTTTATTATGTCTTATGTCCTAAGTCTTATGTCTGAAGTCTGAAGTTTCATGTCCAACACAAGCCAGCTTATCAAAAACACGGCTACTGCATGTCTCTTGCTACTGCCGCTGCTTTGGGGTTGCTCATCAATGGACTGGTCCAAGGGACTGGACATTGATATGCCCTGGTCGAAAGACGATAAACCTCAGATACCCACGCGCGTTGTGGCCATGTGGACAGACAGTGTTATGCAGCATGCGGGTCAGAGGGGTGTGCGCGGATTCGGCGGGCGGCTGATGTTCTATGCGAATGGCAAGGATGAACCGGTCAAGGTCGACGGCGGTCTGACGATTTTCGCATTTGCCGATAACGGTGCCGATCCCAGCACGACAATGCCCGAAAAAAAATACGTCTTCTTGCCAGAGCAATTAGAGAAACATTACAGCGAGTCGGAACTGGGCCATTCATACAGCATCTGGCTGCCTTGGGACGAAGTTGGCGGTGTGCGACGCAAGGTACAATTGGTGGTAAAATTCGAATCGAAGGAGGGTGCTTCCATCATCTCCAAACCGTCGTTGCAGCGGTTGCCGGGCATGGAGCCCGAGCAAATGCTTGCCGGCACGCAAAACTCAGGTCCGCAGTCGCCAAAAGCCGGGCTTGGACCACGAGCGCAAGCCGCCGCGGCAAAGCTTAACGGCGTACGGCAAGTAGTCCACGAAGAGTCTTTTTCGGGAGCGAAGAAATTGCGAGTGTGCACAACCGACACGATTGAGGTACCACCCAGTTTCTTGGGAAACAATCCCGTTAGATCCACCGTTGCCGGATCGGTCGGCAACTCCAGCGGCGTTGCTCTTATTTCCCCGGCTGTTGCCCCGGCTGCGGCACCGGTTTCTCCTGTTGATCCGCGTTCGACACGCTCAGATGATTCTCAACCTTCGAGATCCCCGGCTCGAACATCAACACAAACTCGGCCATTTTCCGATCGTGTGATGATGCCACCGTTCCAGTTAAAACAGCGGTATCGCCCCGAACCGTTACCGAGACCGGTCCCGCCCACTCCAGGTGTCGGGAGTCGATCATCCGGTGACGCAAGTCCGCTTGGATTGCCCGCGGTGATTTGCGATTGACGTCGAAAGCAACCACCAGTCGCGGATCGTACATGGCATTACGTCGTTCGGTTGCCGCGCGGAAACGCTCGTTCGTATCGCGCGATTTCTTGATTCTCATGCCCGCAATTGCCGAACGCACCCGCGTAGCGCCACTGGCCTCCTGCGCTCCCACGAACTCTCGGCGATCGGCGGCGTCGGTACCCACAAAATCTCCACTACGACGTCTTTCCTTGAGAAACCGCCCGCTGGGAATTTTGTCGGCGGTGCTTTTTGTGCTGAATTCCACGGCCTTGCTGAGTGTGTCACCCGAACTGCCGCCCGCCATCGTGCTACCCTCGGTCAAGGTGCCCTGAACCGTCGGTTTTGCGGGAGTGTCGGGAGCATCGATTGCTTGTACCTGCCCTTCGCAACGAAGCGGACCAAAGAAACACACCAACACATAGACCAGGCAGATTTGTACATAGGTTTTCATTTTGAGATCCCCCCTATGATGTCATGTCCGAACCCGCGCGGCGCTGTCCGCGACGGGTCGTAAGCAAAGCGACAATTACCATGCATAGCAATCCCGCCGTCGACGGTTCGGGTATGGACGTTGCATCGGCCGGTAATATTGCGGTCTTCATCCAGTTGGCGGCCAAAATCGCTGCATCCTCGCTGTCAACCCAACCATCACCGTTGAAATCGCCCGGAATTTCCGGTGAACCGGCGACTGGAGTTCCGTTGCCGATACCACCGTATGGATTCCAATTCGAGGCCAACAGCGTAGCGTCGATTTCATCGACGCGGCCGTCATGGTTGGCATCGCCGGGGAAGATAGGCATCCCCATCTTCATATCTACAACGATGCTGTCCACGGAAGCCGATTCGTTGCCGAAACCTAATTTCAATATAGTCGATTCGGCATCTTCGGGAAATACAAACGAATAGATGTCGGTAAACCAACCGTTGTCTTCCAGTCTACTCTCCCTCACCATGGTTACATCGCCACCTGGGGGAGGCGCGCCATTGTGTAGATCCAAAGTCCAAACCGGCTCTTGTCCCGGGTTGTCCGGCAGCCAGGTGATTTGCACGAGCACTTCACCATCCGCCAGGTTTTCGGCCGGGCTGGGCAAGTGCAACGTCAACTCTTGCTGGGAGTTGATTTTGACCACGTTTGTGTGCCCCGAGAGGGTGCCCAACAGTTCTATTTTCCCCACGTCGAATTCGTCGGCAAAGTGATCGGATCCGAAAACATCGGGATGCAGAGTTGTTTCCCAATAATCGGCCGAGCGGTTTAACTTATTCGTGGGATCATTGCCGCCTGTTTGAGTCTGCCAGTTGTTCCACTCGGCCATGCAGGTGAACTGCTCGCCCCGCCATGTGGGACCTCCGGCCGGGTCGCGGGCCAGTTGCTCGATCCAGGAAACTTGTGTAACCGCCACATCTTCCACGCCGGCGGCGGCAATTACCGCATCGCGCGTGGAAACACGCGTGTATCCCGAAGGAACCGAGGTCGTAACGGGCCAGGCGGACATCGCGGCATCGCCCACCACGAAAATATTGAAGTCGTTCTTCAAGTTCATATAACCGGCCGTCGCGGTAGCCAGGTCCGTGTCGGCCGCGTAGCCTGCCAATAAAATGTTCGTAATGCCGAATGATTGTAGATAACTTTTCAAGTGATTGTATCCCTGGCCGTCGCCTATCGGGTCATCGTAGGCCACCACGTCGCCGGGCTGGTATTGCAGCGGCGCGGCCACGGGAATTTTGTCGGGCCAGTCGGTGCCCGTCAAGCCGCTCAGATAAGATTCGATTTCGACCTGACCCGCCGACTGGTCCGCAAGACTGGGTTGATGTGTGTAGTCGCGGTATAGTTGGTAACGAGTCGAATCGGATTCGCCGGGCATTCCGTACATCACTAACGGTACCCGACCGCGGGTCGAATAGACAAAACCCTTCACAACGTCGTTCAACTGGTTGTTGTAGTGCTGGTTGTCGGGCAACGTGCCCAAGAAAGCGTACCCCTTGTTGTTGTAAGCCTGCGGAAAGCCCCAGCCTTGCCCGTCCTCGATGCCCAAAGGATTGACCACAATCAAGGCCGTCTGCGCGCTGTCGAGAAGGTTTTCGCTTTTAACGATTCCGCCAACCGTGTCGGAATATCGCCAAGCAGTCAGGGCCAAATCACCTCCCACCGTATTGACCAGGGCCGGTTCCAAGAAACGATCGTAGTCGCCCGGCAAGATCGCATCCACATATAGTGGATAGTCGCCCAAAATCGTATCGGGATTGGTATCCGGGATAATCTGTGCATTCGCCCCGGCATAAAAAACGGACAAACATACCACCACGTATAGCAGAAACGATCCGACATGCGTATTAGGTAAAGAATTTTGACAGAAAACGTGCATGAACGACAACCAAACTGTTCCAGATTACCAGGCAGGTGGTAAGTGGTCCTTCGCCGGGAAGACTCAGCAATAGGATCTATAAAACAGACGAAGAACCACATTCCAGAATAACCGTTATTATGGCTCCAGACAAGGAAAAAACTACCTTCCCAGGGGGGGTAGAGCCAAAATAATAGCCAACGGCGACTCTGAAGGCATAATCTTTCTAAGGATTTGGCATCTGCTACATAATAAGATCCTTGGAACTTTGTGGATAATGTCAACGATCTTTCAACCGCCTTATTCGCCGCTTAAGAGGAGACAATTGAAAAAACTCTCGGAAGAACGAACGCTTCAGTGCTGAGTAAATTTAATTTTCCGTTTTTTTAAGCCTTTCGATCGCGCGAGCCACCTCCGCCCGGCGGGAATAAATCGCGGATGGCTCGGTGGTGAATTCGGTGAGGCTTTTGCTGATTTCTTCCGGTACTAGCAAAAGCGATTCGATTTGCGCCGCCTCGGTGGCCGATAGTGTTGCGCGATTCTTTTCGAGTAATTCTCGCAACATGTAGAGGGACTCGTAATCCTCGATACCCTCGCGGAGCATTTCCCAGCGGATACTGGAGACGGGTGGCTCGATTATCGGCTCCTTGCCCGAACGACCGGGCACGGCCGCCGAGAGCGGTGGATACATGAACCTCCCGTCACCGTTGCCCCAGAAACGCTTCGTGCCCGGCGGCGTCGAATAGCCGCGCACATAGCCCATGGGATCTTCGTAGGGATTCTGATAGCTATCGGGGAAAGCCGTACTGGAATGCCAATAGTTCGAATGCCAGATCAAGATACCCGTTACGTCGCGCTTCCAGGTTTGCCACAGCCAGACGCGAAACTCCGTTGCCGGATGATCGATGAATAACGTGCAGAACGGTGCTTTCGGCCCGCAACAAACGTACCACCACATCCGTTCGCCGCGGTCGAAACATGCTTTGCGGAC
>JAFGTN010000307.1 GCA_016934075.1 Pirellulales bacterium | reverse complement strand
GCCGGCCAAACGTCCCACTTCCCGGAAGGGGATTGCCACCAGCGGCGCCTGGACACCTTGCACACGACGGTGACAAAACACCACGGGAATGCCCTGCTTTTGTAGTTGGCGGATTTGAGACGGCGGCGTGGGAGGATTCGTCGCCGGCACGATCGCCACGCCGGCCACCTCCTTGTCGATCAGTTCTAGGATGACACCGGCCTGCTTGTCGACGTTGTTTTCTGTGTTGCAGACGAAAGTCTGATTGCCGACCTCCTTTGATGTCCTCTCGAAACCATGCAAGAGCGACGGGTAGTAGCCGGCTCGGGTGTCAGGCGTAATCACGGCAAAGGCGTCGATACCGCACCGCAGACGACGATGGGCCTGCTCGTCGATAAACGTCCCCCGGCCTCGCTGGCGACGAATCAGTCCGTCCTTTTCCATCGAGGCCAGCGCTTGGCGTACCGTAGACCTCGCCACGTCGAACATTTCGGCAAGCCGCACCTCCGAAGGCAGAGCCTGCCCCGCCTTTAAACGTCCCGCAGCCAATTCAGTAAGCAGGTAGTCTTTCAAGCGTTCGTGCTTCGGCAACGCTTGTGCAGGCCCATCTAGACTCAATTCCCCAATAGTATCGATTTGCATATCAGCTCCTGCTCAACAATTAGTACGTACTTTATGATACCCATTTTACGACGCGTGTAAAGCTTTTTTTGACATTAATCAGCATTTCATGCAGATAAACCACTATTTAATGTAATGCAGCACAAATCATTCACCAATCCATGTAATTATTAGTACGTACTGCTTCAAACTGGAAGCCGCGAATAGGAAAGATTCACATTGTTATCGCGCTTTAGCTGAAACTCCACGCAATCTCGACCGCTATTTCACAGTGGGTATGGATCATTTTTCCTGTCAGACTATCCTTCGAGGCGAAAGTTCACAGCAACTGATTTTACACAAACCCCTGACCAATAAACACTTACGAGTTTTTCCATATCGCTGAACTTGTCTTGATCCATGTGGCGGTCCCTCCTATAATCCCCCGGCTCTGATATATGGAAGTCGTTTTCTCGCAAGAAGTTTCGAGCCTTGAAGTTGCGTTTCGAGATCAAGTCATTTTCAGCCCGCCATTGTGCGGCAAGGGTATTAGACCACTGAAATTCCTGTCGGATAGCCGGTTTTCAAGCCGCCGCGGAAGAGATCCTCTTCGCGCTGGGGCTCGTGGTTTGCGCCGACTTTCCAAGGTAGCAGCAGCAATATGCATGATTGCACTAACGAGCAATCCCTCGTCAGCCGACATCGATCTACCCACCCCCGACCCATCGCAACCGATAACCATCGAAGCCCATTCGGGCATGACCTGGCAACAGGGAACCTATCAAGTTTGGGTACTCGGCGGTGATTGCCGGTTCACTCAAGGTCGCACAACCGCAAGGGCCATCAATGCGGTTGTCTGGGTCGATCGTGGTGAAGCCTTTTCAAACGAGCCACATCGTATTATTGCCTATTTCGAAGGAAACGTCGTTGTCGATCAGAGCCCCGCAACCGGTTGGCAAAGCGCAAACGAAAAGAAAACCGAGGGCCCAAAACGCTTGACGGATAAGACATACCTGATGAGGCTTACCAGTCAAGCCATGCCCGACATTCGAGTGGGGCAGATCTCTGGCGCGCCGGCCCAGATGCCGGAGATTTATAGTCGTGGAATGGATCGTCGCAATCCCCTAGCGCAAAACGCCGTCCGACGCACACAATACACACAACCGATTTCCCAGCCGGGCGTGGTCCAACCGCGATTCGGACAAGCGCTTCCCAGCGGCATGCGGCGGATAAGCATCAACTCGCGTAGCGCCGTGGATTTCCAAACCGATTATCGGCCGGATCAAAACCTGGTCATCATCACCGCGGGAGTTAACGTGGTTGTGGAAGGCATGAAATCGCCATGGGGAACCATCGACGTCTCGGCCGACCGCGTGGTAATCTGGAATCCCGGCTGGCAGGGCTCCGGCGATCAGGCTCAACAATTCCAAAGCGAAGACGTCCCGCTGGAACTCTACATGGAAGGCAACATTATCTTCCGTCAGGGCGAACGCACAATATACGCCAACCGCATGTATTACGACGTGCGAAACCAGGTCGGCATCGTACTCGACGCCGAGATACTAACGCCGGTGCCCAAATACGAGGGCATGTTGCGGCTGCAAACTCAAACCTTGCACCAAACAGGAGAGGACCGCTTCTTTGCCGAAAACTCGTTCGTGACCTCCAGCCGCATGGGCAAACCCGGCTATCGCCTGCAGATGACCGACCTGTACTTCGAAGACATTCAGAGACCGCTAGTCAATCCATTCACGGGTCAGGCCGAACTTGATCCAGAGACAGGCCAACCATTCCTCGAACACCAACGACTCGCCACCGGACGCAACGGCTTCATTTTCCTCGGTGACATTCCCGTCTTCTACTGGCCCTACATGGCCACTGATCTCGACGACCCGACATTCTATATCCGTGGCTTGCAATACAAAAACGACAGGATATTCGGAAACCAGATCATCTCGACATGGAATGTCTACCAATTACTGGGAGTCAAGAAACAACCCCAAGGCACCAGGTGGGATCTCAGCCTCGACTGGCTCAGCAAGCGCGGCTTCGGCGCGGGGTCGGATTTCACCTATCAGCGTGACGGCTTCCTCACTATCCCCGGGCCGACTGCCGGATTGATCAGTTTCTGGGGCATCCACGACACAGGAGTGGACAACCTCGGTCGCGAGCGGCGTAGCGTCGTACCGGAAACCGACAATCGATATCGGATGCTCTGGAAACACCGCCAGATGCTCGTGGGCGACTATCGTTTAACGGCCGAGGTGGGCAAGATCAGCGATCGCGATTTCCTCGAACAGTATTTCCGGAACGAGTGGGACCTGCAAAAGAACGAGAGCACCGGTATAGAACTGAAACGCCGCTACGACAATATTTCCTGGAGCGTAACGGCCGATTACAATCTCAACAATTTCTTTACGGAAACCGACTGGCTGCCCCGCTTGGATCATTTCTGGTTGGGACAACCGCTCATAAGCGACGCCTTCACCTGGTTCGAGCATTCGTCGATCGCATACGGCAAAATGCGCAGGCTCGACGCCCCCACAACCGAACAGGACAGAAGGGTTTTTTCATACCTGCCTTGGGAATTGGACCGCGGCGGCGAACGGCTGGTCACTCGCCAGGAACTCGATTGGCCCTTACAGTTGGGCGCCGTAAAAACAGTACCCTATGCCTTGGGTGAACTGGCACATTGGGGAGAGGATCTCTATGGCAACGACATGCAGCGTTTCTACTGGCAGGCCGGCCTGCGGGCAAGCATGCCCATGTGGAAAGTGGATCGTACCGTGGAAAACACCCTTTGGAACGTGCATGGCATCGCTCATAAGGTAATTTTTGATGTAGATTTCTCAGTGGCCGAGTCCAACCGCAACATGTATGACCTGCCGTTATACGACGATATCGACGACGATTCCATAGAAGCCTTCCGTCGAATGATGCCCTATCACACCTTCGGAATGACACCGCTTTCGCCAGGCGATCCTATTCCGACGATCGCCGTTCCCGGACGGTTCGATCCCCGCCAATACGCATTGCGAACCGGCATGCCTGGCTGGGTTACATCTCCCTCGAGCGAAATCGCCGACGACATGATCGCCATGCGGATGGGCATGCGACATCGCTGGCAGACCAAACGCGGAGTGCCCGGCCGCCGGCATATCACCGACTGGATCGTACTCGACACCAACGCCACCTGGTTCCCCAACGAAATGCGCGATAACTTCGGCAAGTCGGTGGGGCTGGTAGATTACGATTTCCGATGGCATGTCGGCGATCGCCTGACATTGCTTTCGAGCGGACTATTCGACTTTTTCGACGAAGGTCAACAATTGATAAACGTCGGTGGATATCTAACACGACCACCACGCGGCAGCCTCTACATGGGACTGCGGTTGCTCGAAGGACCAATCGAAAATCAGGTACTCTTGCTCTCCTATACTTACCGCATGAGTCCCAAGTGGGTCACCACTTTCAGCACATCATACGATCTGGGCAAGTACGGCAACCTCGGCCAGAACTTCTCCATCATGCGAGTCGGCGAATCGCTGCTGATTAGCTTGGGCTTCCGGGTCAATCCCAGCAGCGACGATGTGGGTGTCATGTTTGCCATCGAGCCGCGATTCATGACCACGGGCCTGCTTAAAGGTGCAGCCGGAGCAAGAATTCCACCCGCCGGATTGTATGGGCTCGAATAGAAGTACGGTGCCACTGCTGGCTTCTCCAGCAATGTTATTCACGGATCAGTCAACCTGCACTGCTGGGCAAGCCGGAAGTGGCACCCCTTATAAAACATGTTCTATGACGAATATTCCCCATTATCCACTGCCACCAATCGCTTGCGAGCAACTACCGTCGCCAAAAGGGGCAACGCTATTGATGCGGTGATGGCCACGGGCATATAAACCCAACTCCCTAATGCTGAATAGGCGGCCGCTAATCCTAAGTTACTTAACATTTTCGGCGGCGAAAGTGTTTCAGAAAGCCAAGTATTGACGGCATCTTCCATCGATTGTCCCAAAAAGAGAAAAGGCACTATGGGAATCGCCATAATCAGGGCAATCAGCATAATCGGGCGCAATAATGAACTCATTTCTTGACTCAGACTGTTATCGTTCTTAATATGAATGATGGTACGGTGCATTAGGTTATGTAAGCCTACCGGGTGAGAAAGTCGTGTGGTGCACCATCTTGCACTCATTATATCGTTTATCTTGTCAAAACGAGAGCG
>JAFGTN010000306.1 GCA_016934075.1 Pirellulales bacterium | reverse complement strand
GAGGTCGTCGTAAACGATCAGCACATCTCGGCCCGCTTCCATGAAAGACTCCGCGATGCTGGTCGCGGCGTAAGGAGCGATATAAGCGAGACCCGGCGGATCATTGCCCTCGGTCACGACGACGACGGTGTAATTCATCGCTCCTTTTTCCCGCAGGGTTGCCACGGCCTTTGCGACTGCTGACGCGCGCTGGCCGATTGCACAATAAACGCATGGCACATGGTGGTCGCGTTGGTTGAGGATAGTATCGATCGCAATGGCGGTCTTGCCCGTCTTGCGGTCTCCGAGGATCAACTCGCGCTGGCCGCGTCCAACGGGAATGATCGCATCGATGACTTTGAGACCAGTCTGGAGAGGCACCGTGACGGGCGCGCGGTCCATGATGGGCGCGGCGGGGCGTTCCACCGGCAGGCGCTTGCTGGAGGCCACCGGTCCGTAGCCATCGAGTGGCCGCCCGAGCGGGTCAATGACGCGCCCCAGCAATCCATCGCCCACAGCCACATCCATGACGCGGCCCGTTCGCCGGACTTCATCTCCCGCTTGGAGATGCCAGTATTCACCGAGCAGAACGACGCCAATTTCGTCTGCGTCCACGTTAAACGCAATGCCGAGCACATCGCCGGGAAAAATCACCAATTCATCAAAGCCCACGCCGGGAAGACCTGACACCTTGGCGATGCCGGTGGCGACACTCGTGATCGTTCCCACCTCACAAGGCTTCAGTTGCGGTGTGAATGCTTCCCGCACTTGGCTTATTGCCGCAAACGCGCTTTCGAAAACGTTCCGGAGTCTCTCAGGTTCCATGTTCGTTGGCTCTTTGTTTCGGGTTTCGGTTATTCAGGTTTAGGCCCGGCTTTGTCTTCAAGTTTGTCCTTCTCTTTCAGAAGTTCTTCGACACCCTTTTCCAGCGATGCCACATAATCCGCAATGCTCCATGCCACCTTTTGTCCATTCATAGTAAGTTCAATGCCGCTAATCAGGTCCGGCGAGGTCTCGAACTGGACTTGGGTCTCCGTGTCAAAAGTTTCTTTGATTGCGCGTTCAGTTGCGGCACACTGTGCCGGTGGAAGGTCGAACGCTGTGCGAACGATCAAAGGGATGTGCGACGTTTTGAGCGCCGAGGCCAACAGTCCCTTTTCCTCTCCCCTTAACTCGCGCAACCGGCGAATAAACAGGTCAACCATACGATCTTCCAGACTTGTGCCGGCGAGATCTGTCAGCGCCTTTCGCGCGATGGTAAACACTTCCTGCCGAGTCCGGCGACTGATTGCTTGATTTAGGTTATGGGCGTCATTTCTCAAAGCTTCCTGACGTTTGACACTCAAGGCGTCGACCGCCTGCCGCGCTTCTTCGAGGAGCCGCTCACGTTCGGCCTTCACATCGTCTGTCGCTTTGCTCAAGAGCGCGGCGCGTTGCCGGTCAAACTCTCTGTTTTTGTGCATAAACTCGTCAATCTCTTTTTGGGCATCGGTCTTTTTCTTGTCGGCGTCCGCGAGTACCCTGGCGATACGCTCCTCCCTCGCATCTATGGCGTGAAGAACGGGCTTATAGAGAAACCGCTTCATCAGCCAAACCAGGATGAGGAAATTGAGCACCTGGGCGATGACAGTGAACAGGTCTATTAGCATACCCTATTTTCCTCCAGCTTGGGCGATGACGTGGTTCCAGAAAGGGTTGGCGAAGATAAGAATCATAGAGACCACAAAACAATAGATAGCCGTGGACTCGATCATCGCCAGACCGACGAACAGCGTCCGGGTTATGGTAGCGGAGGCATCGGGCTGCTGCGCCAGTGAACTCAGCGCCGCCGCCACAGAACGCCCTTCTCCCAGCGCCGGAGCCATGGTGCCGAAACCGGTGGTAATGCCGGCGATGACAATAGATGCCACCGCAATAATAGTCATGTTGTCCATAGTAACTCCTTTTTTGTCATAGTTCATTCTTCAATATTTGCATCGTGTTCAGGCCTGACCTTGCTGACTCGGGTGGCGGCAGCAATGTAAACCGCCGCCAGAATACTGAAAATATAAGCCTGCACCATGCCGGTGAGCAAACCAAGCAACGTCATGATTATCGGGAAGATGAACGGCATAACAGTGAGCAGTATACCGATGATCATCGCCCCGCTCATCATGTTGCCGAACAGACGTACGGCCAGGGCAAGCGTGCGTGATATTTCACTGATGATGTTAAATGGCAGCATGATGAACGTCGGCTTCACATAGGATTTGAGGTAGTTGCCTATCCCTTGCTCCTCGATGCCGAAGAACGGCACGGCCACAAACACGCACAGCGCGAGTGCGGCTGTGGTCGAGAACGATCCGGTCGGAGGCTCGTAGCCGGGAATGACAGTGCAGAGGCTGGCTGCGGCGACAAACAGAAAGAGCGTGCCCAGAAAGCCGATATATTTCTGCGGCTGACTCAGGCCTACCTCTTCAATTTGTTTCTCGATGCCGGTCACGATGATTTCGAGAAGGTTCTGCCAGCGGGAACGTTTCAGACCCTTTGAAAGTTTGCGCGTAATGAGTTTTGAACCAACAGCCAATACAAACATCAGACCCCACGTGAACACAATGGTCGCGTTGAGTTTGATAAATCCGTGTTGCCAAAAAATAATCTGATCTGGACTAAGGCGCATATCCAGCCTCCTCCCCTTGAGAATTTCGGTGTTTGCCCGGCGGGCCAATCAACCGCGTCACCATGAAACGTGCAATGACAAATCCAAGGAGACTCGCCATCATCCGGATCCATTGACCATTTGAAACAAAGTAAAACCCGGCCATAGTAATGCTCATTCGCATAATCAGGCTGCCCGAGAACCAAAGCGCCGGCTGTTTGGAAGAAACGCCCTTTTGAACCGTCCACCAAAGGCCGCCATAGAAAATTATTCCGAGGCCGCCTCCTGCCGCCAGCGCCATTATCAATGACGAAGTTTCATTCATCCTTATCCTCCTGTTCCTGGCCCATTGCCTTGTCTTCTTTAGACACCCAATGCCATGCATTCAGACACCCGATAGTGAGACCGGATACCAGCAGGGCCAGCGTCCAGGAGCGGCCTCCCGGATAGCGCTGGTCCAGCCACAGACCAAGCATCGCGCCGAGCAGAGTCGGAATCGCCACCGACCATCCGATCAGACCCATCATGCCAAGTCCGAACCAGACGGTTCGCGTGATATGGCGTTGCGCACGAAGTTTGCGCTCCGCCTTGTCGCCGACCTCCTGACTGAGCGACGTCTTCGGCTTCAATGGCTTATTTTTAAGCTCGTCAGTCATGATGAAATTCCGCGAGGCGGCGGATGAAACCGCTTTCCATTTTCGCCAGCACCGAGCGCACGTTCTGCTCCCGTTCGTCCAGGTTCAGAAATTCCCGCTCCACCGCCTCACGCAGTTGGCCGAGGTCCTTTCCGCCAATTGCGTTGTGCACGGAGACGAACACGTCCAGACCGGTCTTGACCAGCACCCCTTCATCGATGGCCACGTAAATCTCGCCCTCCGCTTCGTTTTCGTAGATCAGAATCCCGGGAGCGAGAGCCGCAACACAGTCTAGTCGGCGTGGCAAGAGTCCGAACGATCCCTCGCGGGTCTCCGCAACGATGCGTGAAACTCCTGTTTTATCGGCGAAGATTCGGAACGGCAGTAGAATCTTAAGATTCATGAGTGTCGGCTGCTGCATGCTGGACCTCCGGTTTAGGTGACGGCTCGGGCTTCGTCTGTGGTTTGGACTTGGCTTTGGGCCTGGAATCAGGGGCAGGCTTCGGGTCGCCCCTGGCATCGGATTTAAACTCATGGTCATCTTTAGTTTCATGCTTGCCGATTTTAGCTTTTCCCCGCGCTTCGTCAATCGCCCCGATCATGTAAAGCGCGCCCTCCGGGTAGTCTTTGAATTCATCGCGAAGGATTCGTTCGCAGCCATCGAGCGAGTCTTTGAGGCTGACGAGTTTTCCCTTGATGCCGCTAAACTGCTCGGTGGCGAAAAACGGCTGCGTGAGGAATCGCTCCAGCCG